>JBHHVT010000013.1:0-18320 GCA_046754425.1 Nitrospinota bacterium
GGATATCCATCGCTATGTCTATTATTTCGTCCGCTGCGGCCATTTCCAGATTGAGACGACATCCTTCAATCTCCCGGAGGCGGCGGACGTCGTCCTCCTGTATATGCCTGCGGTCTTCACGCAGATGGACGGTTACGCAGGAGACGCCTTCACCGAGCGCCAGTTGGGCGGCGGCGACCGGGTCCGGGAAGCTTGTTCCGCGCGCCTGTCGAAGAGTGGCGACGTGGTCTACGTTAACTCCAAGTTTTGCCATAGGCGGGGATTATAACAGTGTGCCGAAGCGGCCCACAACCTTGGTCCAGGTTACACGCGGAAACTGATATCAGCTTGAACTGGAAGTTTTAACAGGCCGTATAGATGGAAATTAGCAGGGAAGCAGGGCCATTACACCCTGCTTCCCTAATCACGCCAGATAACCGCCGCCACCATACCCTAATGGCTTGGGTCTACCTGAGAAGAGGAGGCGTTTTTTGTCCGGGAGACTTTTTTATCCTTTGCGGCGCGCGTGCGTCCCTCTGGCCCCTTAGCAACGCGCCTACAAAACTTGATACTATGATGGCCGCAATAATAATTCCCAGATTACTTGCCATCATACCCGGCTCCTTTATTAAAATGTTATCTGCTTAATGTATATAGCAAGTTCCATGCCGGTCATCTATTTGGAAAATCATATTGAAATTAAAGGTGTTATGTTTATCCAATCATTTTGCCGTTCGGAGGATTGTAAAAAATCCCGACACCCCTCATTTTAATAGCAGCAACTTGCCGTTTATGGTCTATAAAACAGTAGGTTATATATTTAAGCAGACTGTAAAAAAAAATTTTGATTTATGATTTTTTATAAGCAATCGGTTAGCATGAAGATCGGCAGGTCCTTTGCGTGAACAAAAAAATGGGCATACCGGGTAAAACCCTGACGTATGCCCCTTTTAAATAAGCCAGGCTTTAATCTGCTACGAGTTCAACTGACGCTGTATCGACACCTGAAATGCCAAATTATCCTCCTCCTCATTACCAAGGGACAACTGCTGATAACTATCTTCGTCTTTGTACGGGTCTTCCGAAGCATAACTCAACGCTTTATCGATTATCTCTGCTTGCCGGTCTTGTGCCATCTTCTAATCCTCCCAATTTCAAATTCTTATCAGTTCTTATCACCCTACACTCATGTCAATAAGCTAAATGTATGCCAATCGAAAAAACAAGACGTAACTGTTTAATTTTATTAAATATATAAAAAATGGTGCGATCGGTTGCCTGAATGAGCCGGTTATCAGTGTAAAGAATATCGACACTTGAAAATATCAAATCAATACCCATGCTAATTAAGTCCTACATTTTCAATATTTTATATTTTTTTTAAACGTGTAAAATTATCTGACACAATTCCGCACCTTTACGTTTGTTTGTATTAAATTGAATTATTTGATAATAACGTCACGATCTAAAAATTAGGCGGGGGTTGTCGGACATACCTTTTTTAGTGTAGGATAAAACTCAACATCGCCGGGAGGAGTAATAAACGGTGATCCCAGCCCATCGGAGGCGTGGCGAGTTCGTGCCATTATTTGGACACTTATAGGGGGGATAAATTGGCAAAATGGTTTTGGGTCGTGCTTTGTTGAGTCCGAAGCAAAAGCCGAGATACCTTACCAGGCTGGACTCTATCCCGGAACTCGAGCCGAGGGAAAAAAGGATATTGGAATACGTTACCGGCCAATACGCCTTCCGGGCCAACGACTACTATCTTTCCCTCATCGACTGGGACGATCCCGACGACCCTATTCGACGCATAGTAATACCCAATGCCGGAGAGTTGGAGGGCGGAGGCAGCCTGGACGCATCGAACGAAAGCGAATACGCGGTCGTGCCCGGGCTGGAGCATAAATACGAAAATACGGTACTCCTTCTGGTAAACGACGTCTGCGGGGCTTACTGCCGCTTCTGCTTCCGGAAACGGCTCTTCATGGACCATAACGAGGAGGTAAGTAAAGACGTATCCGAAGGGATTGCTTATATACGCCGTCACGAGGAGATAGACAACGTATTGGTGACGGGAGGCGACCCATTACTGCTGTCGACGGCAAGGCTCGAGGCGATTCTAAGCTCGCTTCGCTCCATACCTCACGTAAAGGTGATACGTATCGGCACCAAAATGCCGGCTTTTAATCCACACCGCGTTCTTAACGATCCCGAACTTGTCGACATGCTCGGCACGTACAGCGAAGACGACAGGAAGATTTACCTGATGCTGCACTTCAACCACCCGCGAGAGCTTACGGAAGAAGCCAGGGCGGCGATCGCTCTATTCCAAAGTGCCGGTCTGGCGCTGCTTAACCAGACTCCGCTTGTGCGCGGTGTAAACGACGATCCGGAAATACTTGCGGAACTGTTTAACGCGGTTTCGTACATGGGGGTTCAGCCCTATTATCTGTTCCAGTGCAGGCCAACGAAGGGCAACGGGATCTACAGCCTCACTCTGGAGGAATCACTGGACATCTTCGAAAATGCGCAAAACCTCTGCTCCGGCCTGGCAAAAAGCGCACGGTTGGTAATGTCCCACGCTACCGGTAAAATGGAGATCGTAGGAAAAAGCGAGGAGCATATATTCATTCGCTACCATCGGTCGCCGGACCCGGAAAGCGCGGGTCGAATCATGGTTATGAGGAGGAATCCGGAAGCTTATTGGTTCGACGATCTCGACCCGGTCGAGGAATACGCCGCCGCGGACTATTAATAGTCCGCCGGGCGGACGGCAATTTACGGCACGGCTTCGATTTGCGCCTTCAGTTTCCTTGCAAGTGAGCCGCCGCTTGCCAATTTCACTATATTGTCGAGCGCTGACTCCGCGAGATCTTTTTCTCCGTTTTCCAGATAAGCGACGCCTGCCTTGTAGTACCAATACACCGCGTCCCGTATGTTTTTCTCAACGCCTTTGCCGTTCGCGTAGGCGGAGCCAAGGCTGAACAGGGCATCGGCATTCCCCTGCTCGGCGGCCAGACGATACCATTTGATCGCCTCTGGGTAGTTCTGCCGCATCCCTTCACCATGAAAGTACATTAAACCGAGATGGTATTGCGCTTCATCAAACCCCTGCCGCGCCGCCTTTTTGAACCACGTCGCGGCCTGAATGTAGTTCTGCCTTACGCCCATACCGGCGCCGTATATCAGACCGAGCATATTTTGCGCCTGAACGTTCCCCTGCTCGGCTGCCTTGGTTAACCACTTAACCGCTTCGGTATAATCCTGTTTAACGCCGTCACCCCTGAAGTACATCATGCCGACGTTTATCCGCGAAACGAGATGCCCCTGCTCGGCGGCCATTTTGTAATATTTAATGGCCGTTTCGTTGTCCTTATTGACTTCCGTACCTTGATAATACATTTCTCCCAGGAGGAGTTGGGCGCGCAGATTGCCCTGTTCAGCCGCCTTGCCGAACCATTTGGCGGCCTCCTCCATATTCCGCTCAACACCCTTGCCGTTTTTATACATAAAACCGAGCAGGAACTGGGCGCGGGCATGCCCCTGTTCGGCTGTTTTGAGGAACCATTTGGCAGCCTCGGCTTTATCCTGCTCAACGCCGAATCCCCAGTTGTACATGATGGCGAGCCTGAATTGCGCGTCGGCGCTGCCCTGCTCCGCCTTTTCCATAAGCTCGTCCAAGTCTTTATAAGCGCCCGCCGCACCGGTCGCGGCGCCTGGCTTTTTTGATTCCGCCTCCTCGCCGGCGCTTTGGGATGGTATGACGGCAACGGAAATAAAAATGGTAAGTACGATGGTAATCGCACCCTTTTTGCAAATCATACTACTCCCCTTTTGTCCGGCGTTATAACGTTTACCCTGATTTTATAGCCAGCGATATTATAAAGGAATGCCGCATCGCAAGTGGAGACAATTTGCTGTCGTAAATACCGACTGCTTAACTTCCGTCACGTATTTGCACGTAACAGGCACATGGAGGTTTTCTTCCTCCACGGACTTTGCGGTGAATAAAAAAGAGCCCGGGGTAAATCCCCGGGCCCTTAAAGATTCGATTGAGATCAGATTAGATACCGACCTGGAGCATGAGCATCAGCTCGTTGTCGAGTGTGCGGGCGTCGCCGCCGAAAGTGGTGTACTCAAGATCTAGCATTATGTTCTGCGCGAAGTTGTAGTAACCGCCAAACTGGGTGGCGTTCATATCCGCGTTGGATGCGGCGCCGTCAATGTCTGAATAAGTCGCGTAAGCTGCCTGCAGGCCGGCCATAGGTGTTATGCCCAATGAAGCGGAAACGGAGAGGCCCGTCTCGTCCTTGGTACCCGTGTTGTAAAAGGACTTCGTGTCGTGCGGGTTAACCTGGTACTCGCCGACAACCAGCAGGCTCATGCCGCCGACATCGGTCATCGCCTGGAAGTCGATTCGGGTTGAGCCCATTTTAAATTCCTTTATCGGTCCTACACCGGCCGGTTGACCGAGTGTCTCGGCGGCTTTCGCGCTGCCGGCGGAGGCCTGTACACCGATCATCAGGTCAAGGCCTTCGGCAACGGCCGGCGTAATCGCCAGGCGGAAGTAGTTGGCGAAATCGGTACCGGCATCGCCGCCTGTCGGAGTGGGAACCCATATGCCGACGTTGGCAAACCAGAGGTCGGCGCCCGCGAAGATGTGAACGCCGGAAGCATTGCCCATGCCGACGCCGCCGAGGACCGATGAAGTATAGGTCCAGCGCCTTTCAAACTGGCGGTGGTTCTTGACGCCGTGGCTGTTCCACAGCTCCATTGAGGAACCGGGACCGTGTCCATCGTTGTTGTAAATTACCAGTCCGCCCTGAACACCGCCGAAGTCTTTCGAATAGACAAGTTTCAAAACAGCGGCCGGTCCGGGGAACTCGGTTGCGAATCCCCAGTTTTCGGCCACGCGTCCGCCGAGCCATAGCGCCGCTTCGTCCGGCAGGTCCCACGTACCGCGGTCTGTACCGGTTTTGACGGTTGGTTCGGTTTTCGGGTCTGTTTTTCTGTATCGGTATTTCATTATAAAACCGATGTTGGCAACCGGCGGTAAAGATATACCGTCATCCTCGATGAGTTCCTGCGCGGTTTGCGTCATTCCGCCCAACTTGAACTCACGGCCAAAAGCGTTTAATAAGGGAATGTGTTGTGTATGGCAGCCAAAGCACGGTACGCCCACTTGGCGAGCGAACGCGGGTACCGCTTCTGCGCTTTTCAGCGCAATCACGCTGCCGATAAGCGCAAATGCTACAGTGAAAATAAGAATTGGCAATCTTTTCATTTCGTTAAATCTCCTCGCGCCTTACGAAAAAAAGTATTTTTTATATGGGGACAACTTGGATTGTTTAGATCGAAAACAGACTGGAACCAATCACCACCTCCTTACACTAAAGAATTTATCACTAACTCGCTTTTAAGACTTTCCTGTATTTAACCTCCTTAAAAAACAATAAATATTTCCATTAATTATAATTATATATAAATAAAGGGCTTAAGTCCAATTTTCACGAAACTCATTGATTATATAAGAAAAACTCGCCCAATTCGGACGGTTGACCCTGTTTGCATATTATCAGAGGTCGTTATTTACCGACAATAAAGGCGCACCTGCCACTGTTTCCAGTGGTGTAGACATTCCTGATATGCCTCTCCACATCAAATCACTGCGCTCAACAGACAAGAAGGTCTTTAATCTTTGCCGGATATGTCTTCCCTGTAATTTGGAAGAAAGTAAAAACTAATAGCCCCCGGGTCTGTTAAACCCGGGGGGCTTTTACAAAGCGCTTTAGAAGTTAATAACGATAAGAGACGCCTATCGTGGTAGCGTTTCCGCCCAGGGATATCTTGGAGCCGGCGGGAATCGCCCCTCTGCCGTTACCTTGAACCGAATTTTCCGGTGCGGTGACAAAAGAGAAATTGACCTGCCAGTTTTCGCCCAGGTTCCTGGTAGCCCCGAATGTATAATGGTCCTCTATAACAGCGGGGAACGCCCAGTTAACTTCAACGTCTTCATCCTTTATCGGCGAGCTGCCGTGGTTATAACCGATTCTCAGCCATGTGTCTTCGTTGAGATGGTACTGAATGCCCAAGGCAAACACGGTCTGGTCGCTCCAGCCGATTTTAAGCGGCATGGAGGATGCCGTACCGGTAGCGAAGGTTGTCGTATTAGTAGTGTTGAAACTGCCGTTAACATCTATCTGGTCCATTGTGGAGCTGTAGTTGATAATCTTTATGTCTGCTGTTATCAGCAGCTCATCTGTTGCCTTGAATGCCGCGCCGACGGCATATTGTTGCGGGAAGTTGAGGCCCACATTATAATCACCTTTGGTACTGGTATACAAAAGACCTTCGATCGGGAAATTAACATCCCCTGCGTTAAGTGCGTACTTCATGTCGGAAAAACTCTGTTCTGAAGTATAAGAAACGCCAAAGGTTACTCTATCGTTGATATCGTAAAGCACGCCGAGTGAAAACCCATAACCCATCGCGCCAATAGGTGTGCCAAGGTCCACACCTACCGGACCCAAGGCTCCGCCAAGGGCGTTCGGGAACCACTCTTTTAATGACAACGCCTGATAATCGATGTTCAGAGAAAAACCTACGGAAAGTTTATCGTTAAACCTTTTCGCAATCGTAGGCGTTACTTTGAACAAAAGAAGCTGACTGAAAACGCGACCGGTTCCAAATGTAGAACCGGCGCTTATTGATTCATAATCCACGCCAAACCCTGCCGGCAGGAACATGCCGATACCGAAGAACAGATCACTGCCTTCGCTGGTAGGTGCGCTCATCCCCAAGGCCGGTATCATGTAGATTGGGGAGCCGCCCTCCGTGGATGCGCCGCCCATCCCTTTGAAATCCATGGTGCGTACCGGCTGGAAGATGCTGAAATTCATATCGGTCCTGCCGCCGATTTTGGTTATTCCCGCCGGGTTAGTTACCATGGTGCCGCTGTCGAAAGGCGCCGCGGTTACCGCCCCGCCCATTCCGTCGCCATATGCGCCGACACCCATGTTCTGGTGGCCGTTGGTGGCCATTGCCTGAGGCGCGATAATGGCTATAAGAAAAAATGCAGTTAAAATATACCTGTCTATCTTTCCCATACGCTATTCCCCCTTAAAGTAAAATTGATACACAATAAAAAGTGATACTCGAAAATTAATGTTTGTCACGTGCTCGATAATATCTACCTCCCCCTTTCGTGATTAACCTAATTAACTTTAGATTATATTCTTTGTAATCATAGCAAAACGCATACCCATTACAATGTTTATAAAATGATTGAATTATAACTTTTTACATGAACTTCCATGCGTCAAATTGTAACCTTAACGCCATTATTATGGCAGTAAGGCCATATCGCACCCATAAATAATGAATGAACCTAATAACTTAATGATTTGACCCATTAAATACGATATAATTTACAATTTATGGTCAAAATAGCAAAAAGTTTCCTTTTAACCCTTCTGATTGCCACGGTATACGGCGTACCGGCACACGCGCAGGAAGCGCAATACGCCGATATGCGGATTGTACTGCCAAAGACGGAATTCGCGCCGGGGGCAAGCTACCCCATCCTGCTGGAAATCAACGTAAAGGAGGGTTATCACATCAACTCCAAAAAGCCGATACAACCTACCCTTATTCCGACTGTCGCGACGTTCAGCGCTTCCGACGACCGCGTTGCCATCGGCCGGACAGTCTATCCCGAACCGGAGATGAAACTTTTCAAGTTCTCGCCGGAAAAACTGGCCGTTTACGACGGCAGAGTTTATCTGGCTACCTCGGTAACTTTCAATGAAGGGGTGGACGGCGATGTAACATTTACGGCAAAGCTGAAATACCAGGCATGTAACGACGAAGCCTGCTTCCTGCCGGAAAAACTGGAAGCCAGCTCTACTCTTAAAATAGGTAGCGGCGGCGTCGACCTCGAACCCGGCCTGTTTGCAAAGCATGCGCCGGACGCAACGTCGGGCGGTTCTATCTTCGACGGTTTATACGGCGGCTCCATCGGCCCTATGGCGCTGTTGATGGTTCTTTTGGGCGGCCTCGCGCTCAACCTTACACCATGCGTCTACCCCATGATACCGGTAACGGTTGGTTACTTCTCCGCCGCCAATGAGAGGCCGAGGCGCGTGACAGTCGCGCACGCCCTCGTCTACCTGCTTGGAATGGCTCTGATGTACTCCGCGATAGGAACTTTTGCCGCACTGTCCGGAGCGCTCTTCGGCGAATTTATGCAAAACAGTTTCGTCATCATGCTGCTTGTCGCGGTGATGATTCTTTTGTCACTTTCGATGTTCGGAGTTTACGAAATAAGAATGCCGGCGTTTTTGATGAACCTTTCGTCGAAAAGTTACGGCGGCTTTTTAGGGACGCTATTTATGGGCCTGACGGTGGGCATTATCGCCGCTCCGTGTATCGGCCCTTTCGTTATCGGACTTCTTACGTTCGTCGGCGAGAGGCAGGACCCGTTTTTGGGATTTATCCTCTTCTTTACGCTCGCGATAGGCATCGGGCTGCCGCTTGTCGTGCTGGCCATTTTCAGCGGCGGCATCAGCTCGCTACCACGCGCGGGCGTATGGATGGAATGGGTAAGAAAATTCTTCGGTATCGTCCTTTTGGGTATGGCTATCTACTTTGCTCAGCCGCTGCTTACGCAAACCGCAAAAAATCTGCTCGTAATTCTCGTCTCCATCGGGGGCGGAACGTACCTCCTGTACGCCGGAAAAAATATCGGCGGCGGGCTGTTTAACTTCTTCCGCTTCACTTTGGGGATAGGCATTATGGTTTTCGGAATATGGTTCGTCTCTTCCACCGAAGCGGCCAAGGCCGGCCTCCCATTTAAGGATTACACGCAGACGCGTTTTGAATCGGCCTTCAAGGAGAAAAAACCGGTGCTGGTGGACTTCAGCGCGGAGTGGTGCCTGCCGTGCAAGGAGCTGTTTATCTACACCTTTTCGGACGAAAGGGTGGTCGCCCTTTCGGACAGTTTCGAACCGCTTGTCGTGGACCTTACCCGCGTCGACGACGAAAAACTCGCGATAAAGAAAAAGTTCGACGTTTTCGGCGTTCCGACCGTCATCCTGTTTGACGCAAACGGTAAAGAGGTAGACAGGTTCACCGGTTTCATACCGGCGGAAGAATTTCTTGAACGGCTGAAAAAAATGGGCGTCAAAAGTTAACCTTCCCTGTCTTTATCGGGAGGTAGTTTTTCACCGTCTATAGGCGCTATCGGCAGTTCTCGCTGCGACCTGAGCTCTTCTATCTTGCCAAGAGGTTTTTCGAGTTGTCGGCGGCGGGTCGTCATGACCGCGTCGTACTCCTTTTGCGCGTCACCGATTCGTTTGCCAACGGCCTCCAGCCTATTAATGAATTCGTGCCACTGTTTTTTAAAAGCTCCAAACAAGGACAATATTTCATTAGAAGTCTGCTCCAGGGCGAAATTGTCGACGGCCTGTCGAATCACCGCTAAAACAGCAAAGAGAGTTATTGGCGAGCAAAAGACAACCCTGTTTTTTATCCCTTCATCCATAATCGATCTATCGTGCTCATGAATAAACGCGTATATCTGCTCGTTGGGAATAAACAAAAGGACATAGTCCAGAGTGTTTTGTTCGGGATTTATATAATCACGGGTAGTTACCTCTTTTATCTTGTTTTTTATGTCTCTCAGAAAATCTTTTAGAAATCTTTCTTTTTCAGAATTTAAGCCGGCCTCAAGGAACTTGATGTAGTTGTCATACGGGAATTTAACATCCATGTTCACTTTAAGACTACGCGGAAGCAAAAACGTGAAATCAGGTATGGTTCCGATTCCCTCTATGCTTTTTTGTTTCACATAATTCACGTTTTCTATGAACCCGGCAAGCCGCAGAACATCTTCGGCCATCCTTTCACCCCACTGGCCTCTTACCTTTGTGCTCGCTAAAGCTTCGTTTAGCGTGTTAGTGGTTTTAATAAGAGCGGTTGTCTGTTCGTTAGTCGATTTCAGTTGGGTTGAAAGTTCTCCGAATTTTTCTACTCTGTCCTTTTCAAGCTCTTTCATTATTTTGGAAACTTTTTCCATCTCAACGGTCATGCCCTGAAGCTGCTGGTCTATAAGTCTTTTCTTCGAGTCCAGCTCCTTTGCGCTCATTTCCCTTTCGGACCCGAACTTTTCCCCGGCCAATTTCAGGAATTCTTCGGTGGATTTGGATAGTGCATCGAGGGACAGGCTCCCAAAGCTGGCCTTCATGGCATCCATGATTTCCTTGCGGTTGGTTTCACTTTCACGAAAAAAGATACGCCTCAGGAAATACGCGGCAGCCAGGCTAAAAATAATCCCAACGATAAGCCCTGCGGCGAAATTTTCCATATGGTCGGCCCTAAAGGTACATTGCTTTATCGTGCGGATTCATTTGGGAATTATCCGCCGCTGAAATCAAATTTCAGTTTCATAGTTTTTCTGCAAGATATTTTTTATTCCTGAAATAAATTTCTTAAAACTTATTGAGCAATTATTTTCTAAAGAAAGGTAAGGGCCTATTGCTCTTGAACCGTTAACTTTTTGGTATTGCAATTTTGTGAGTTTTTGCAGCTCTTCAGACGGATTAGAGAGCCTATCAGGGTTTCTGAATTTTTGAGATGCCTGAGTTTTTGCTAACTTGGAAATACCTAGCCCTTTCTCAACAGCTATCAAATCGCCAAGATACCAGCTTTCCAACTCATGGATCGCAAGCCTTACTAAGGTATCTTGCTTGCCACTATCATGGCAAATATTTACTAAATTTTGCCTGATTAACGCACAGTCGCCATGATCCTTATCCCGCAATACTATAAATTGGCAATTGGGCGACAACCATGCGTTTAGTTTCCTGGGCAATTGCTTTTCCAAGTCTTGCTTCCCTTCAAAGACGATATATTTTGCATCCCATCCCACTGGGACAAGGCGCGGCAAAAGCCCCTGCAACATTGCTTTTGCTGAAGGTTCTTCTAAAAAGAAAACTAATTGCATTATAGGGGATCTACTTTTTCGAGAAAACCCTGCTTCCATAAATACCCCATTTGATCACCTTCATCTATAAACTTTCTCAGTTGTTCATCATCCTTTGCCCGTTTGAATTTTGTATATCCCTCTTCTTTCACAAGCCAGTACACTTCATCAAGATTCACAGCATTAAGAAAATCTGGAGAATGGGTGGAAACAAATACTTGGCCACCCCGATTTCCATAGTCTCGGAATTCCTCGGCCAACTCCCATAATAGTTTTGGGTAAAGCTGGTTTTCAGGTTCTTCCACGCAGAGTAGTGGATGTGGATTGGGATCATAAAGCAATACGAGATATGCAAACATTTTTATCGTACCATCAGATACATAACGAGCTAAAAAAGGATCTTCAAATTTTCCGTCTTGAAAGCGAAGCAGAACGCGACCTTCTTCGGTAGTTTTGGCATCCACTTTTGTAACGCCAGGCACTCGCTCAGAAAGTTTAACAAGAATCTTTTTGAAGATATCAAGGTGACGACTATGTAAATATTCTGTCACAAGAGCAAGATTGTCACCATAAACTGAGAGATGTTCAGCATATCCGGCCTCTCGTTCAGGTCGAGCGCGACCTATATGAAAATCTGATACATGCCAATTTTCAATTAAGTTTCCCAGAGCCACAACAGCAGGGAATTGTTCAAATTGAGCAAGACCTTTAATAGCTAAAATTTCCGAGGATTTTAATTTTTGTTCATCTCGAACGAGTTGTTTTATATCGGTTACATCATCAGGTTCATTGGTGACAGCAAATCCCTTTCCTTTTGAAAAGTTAAGGAATTGCCATGGCTGCCCACTACTACCGCGTCGATATTTCAATATTTCCCTATCAACATATGCTGAGCCATTTTCTACGGCAATTGATAGGAAATAAGTCACCAATGGAGAATTACTTTTTTCTCGAAATTTTAGCTCAATTTCAATATTACCTACGCTATTTCGACTGCAAACTTCGTCAAAGCCTCGGCTACCGCCAAGCTTTGCGAGAGCGGTGTTGACATTACTTGAAAGGGCGTCTTTCAGGAATGCAAACACTTGGAACAATGAAGATTTGCCTGTTCCATTAGCACCCACAAGTACACAATAGCTCGGTATATCTACCATCTCAGTGTCTTTAAAAGCCTTAAAGTTTTTTAGTTTAATTGACTCTATCTTCAAAATGATATCTCCTTATAAATCGTTCGGAAGATGATTTGTTCTTCCTCACTATCGCTCGAATTATATCTGATTTATGGCGCTCCCTCGGCTTAATATTAGGGAAAAATGCTGACATAGTTATAAGAATTGGCGCAAAAAAGCTAACTTCAAAAACTTTACTTGATGGTTTGTTAGGAACGAGCGTGTTTTCAAAGAGAAAAGTATTATTAGCACACAAAGAAATAAGTGAAATAAAAAACCGGCAAACTGGTATTTTCCGTCCAGATTCTAAAGGGTGCGCTGAGGAAATCGACTGTCATTTTAGAATGATTTAGTTTGTTCTTTGCCGTTTTCGGTATTTTTGGTTATCCGGTTTTATCAACTTTTTCGAAAAAGAGGAGGGTGGTGTCGCCGTAACGTTTAACCTTTGACGGTTCGAACTCCGTCTCCGGCAAGCATCGTTTTGACGCCTCCCATATCAACACGCCGCCGGGTTCCAGCAATCCTCTTTTCGATATGTGTGATATAAGTTTTTTGCTTTCGGGCCAGCCGTAAGGCGGGTCGCAAAATATATAGTCGTATTTTACTCGCGAACTTATTGCGGCACTGAATTTCATAACGTCTGTACGGCGGATTTTGATCTTCGTCTCTTCGCCGACAGCGCCCGTTATAGCGGCGATATTTCTTTTTATTATCGAAAGCGCTTTCGCGGAATTTTCCACCATTGTAACGCGCAGAGCGCCGCGGCTAGCCGCCTCGCACCCCACAGCTCCCGTACCAGCGAACAGGTCGAGGAACGACGCCCCGCCGACGTCTATCATGTTAAAAAGGGCTTCGCGCAGTTTATCGGACGTGGGACGTATACCGGCAATTTTACCCGGCCCGACAAGTTTCAGTCCGCGCGCCGCTCCCCCGACAACCCTCATATTTTAAACCCCGGTTAACCAGACGATACAGGGGCGCCGCTTGCAGCGTCACCTTCACAGGCGATAACGCCCGTGCCGCTCACAGAAATCTACTTTGCGTATCTGCGGCGAAAAATGTGGTTTGCCGCAGCGGCTGTTAATCGTGCAGGTCGTCGAATGTGGTAATACGCTTAATCTCGTTATAACGCTCCACAATATCGTTAAACTCTATCTCCGTAAGCCGGTCGAGGCTGAACGACTCCACGTTGTGGGAGGCGAGCGCGCTCCCAACTATCATCGCCTGCCGTATCGTATCGCTGTTCATCTCGCCGTGCCTTGCAAGGTATCCCATAACGCCGCCCGCGAACGTATCGCCCGCGCCTGTCGGGTCGAACACATCTTCCAGCGGATAGGCGGGCGCGGAAAAAATCTCGTCGCCGTAAAGCGCCATCGCGCCGTACTCGCCCTGCTTGACTATGACCGCCTGCGGTCCCATCTTCATGATTTCTTTCGCCGCCTTCATAATGCTTGCCGTGCCAGCGAACTCCCTCGCTTCGGCCTCGTTAATCACAACCATGTTCACCCTGCTTATCGCTTCGGCCAGTTTGTCCTTTTTGTTTTCTATCCAGAAGTTCATGCTGTCGAGCGCGATGAGCGTCGGCGAGGTTACCTGATCGATAACCTTTAACTGAAGCTCCGGGTCGACATTGGCAAGAAAAACGAACGGCCGGCTGGCGGCTTCATCACTAAGCTTCGGATCGAATTCCGTAAGCACGTTGAGCTGCGTATCAAGCGTCGTCGCCATATTAAGGTCGTAACCGTACGAACCGCTCCATCTGAAAGTCTTGCCGGGAAGCGTCTGCAACCCGTCGGTATTTATCTTGTGTTTTGCGAAAACGTCCAGCTTTTCTTTTGGAAAATCCTCGCCGATAACGGCCACCAGCCGCACGGTCGTGAAATAGCTCGCCGCCACGCTGAAGTAGGTGGCCGAACCGCCCAGCACCGAATCGGCGGTGCCGAACGGGGTCTTGACGGAGTCTATCGCAACAGTTCCGACAACAAGAAGACTCATCTATACCTCCGTATCACCGCTACTGCGGGTCGAAATATCTCATGCTCGATTTTTTAAACTCGCGCGTGCTGTAAAGCACCTGATAATCGGTGATTCCCGTCTTCTCTGAAATACGGCGCGCGATATCCTCCACCTCTTGTTTCGACTCGCCGTGAATCATAGAGAAAAGATGATACGGCCAATCGTCGAAAGAAGGCCGCTCATATGCATGAGATACTTCCCTGAACGATGCGATTATCTGACCGACTTCTTCCCTGTCGTCCTTGTTCGGCACGGCCCAGACGCCCATGCCGTTGGCGGTAAAACCCGCTTTCTGATGTTTTAGCGTTGCGCCGTACCGCCGAATCCAGCCCTTTTCCTTGTACCGCTTTATATTCTCTATTACCTCGTCTTCGGCAAGACCAACCTTGTCCGCAATAGTTTTGTAAGGGGACTTGTCGTAGGGGATGTTGTCCTGAAGCTCGGACATAATCTCCCTGTCTATCTCTTTAATTTCGGGATTCATGCCTTCGCCCCCTGTGTTTCCTTTTTATCCTTGAACTTGAAGTCCACCTTAATCTTGATTATCTGCGACGCGGGCATGGAACGCACTTTGTCGACGCCGCCCCTTTCGCTGATTTCGTCCAGTATCGCCTGCAGCTTTTCCTTCGACTCGGCTATGACAGTAAACCAAAGATTGTACGCGTGGTTCCTTTGGTAGTTATGGGTTACCTGCGGGAAACCGCTGACGATGGCCGCTACATCTTCCAGCTTTTCCGGCGGGCATTTGAGCGCGCAAAGCGTGCTGGTGAAGTGCAGTTTGCGCGAATCGAACGTGGCTCCGATCCGGCGTATTATATTTTCATTCTTTAAACGCATTATTCGATCGAACGTATCGTCCTCGGAAAGCCCGACCTTTTCTCCTATGACCGCGTACGGGCGCGCGGCTATCGGGAAGCCTGTCTGAATAATATTCAATATGTCTTTATCGATTTGGTCCATCTGCCGTCTCCATAATATTTGCTTTTACTGTCAATGCATCCCCTGATTACGAGAATCAACGGTTAACCAGCCGATGGCTGTTTGTTTTCAATAAACTGAATAACCTCTAATTTATACCAGAATTTATCCCTAAAGTAATCATGCAAGCTGCGAGGCTCGCGTGAAAGGTCATCGCATTAACACTTGTCTCACAATAGGTAACCATCAGGGCTTATTACCTCAAAGCTGATTTTGCCATGTGAATAACATTCAACACTTGCGGGACTAAAGTAAACATCAACTTCCTCAATCGACGAACTCCGAAGAATGGTACGGGTTGTAACGATATTGTTTTGAACCTTAAATGTTTTTGCAAAAGAAACGAACTCCTTTAG
Source organism: Nitrospinota bacterium (assembly GCA_046754425.1). GTDB lineage: Bacteria > Nitrospinota_A > UBA7883 > JACRGQ01 > JACRGQ01 > JBHHVT01. The sequence continues at coordinate 15,483 of JBHHVT010000013.1, forward strand.
CCTATTGGGATTATTTATGGTGGAATCCGACCATTTTACTTCAATGCAAAAATCCAGTTTTCTACCCATCATGAGTACAAGGTCTATCTCCCCTTTATCCCAGCGTGCATAGTAAATGTCATTAACAAACGGAGAATGTAGCAGCTGGCTGAAAATTGCAGTTTCTACAAGACTGCCGATATTTTCGCTGTTTTCATCCACTGGCCCGAAAAGGGCGCAATGCATCGACGGGTTTGTAAGGTGCACTTTAAACCTCACAGCACGTTTAAACTTCTTCGCCCTTTTATCAATCCTCGGAAGCCTTTTTATTAAAAAGGCCGCTTCAAGGTATTGAATATAACGTCTTATCGTCGGTTTTTTTACGCCGGAATTCTTTGACAACTCTTTTAGTGATATTTCATTAGCCGTATTCCTCGCCAACGCTACGAATAGCCGGTTTAGCTCTTGTATATCGTTGATACCGTACAGACCCGGCAAGTCCCTCAACAACACCTTGTCAATAATGTCGCTTCTTATATACCTTCCGGGGTCCCTCTGTATGTCCTCCGAGAAGAGAGCCTCCGGGTAACCACCATAATTTAGATAGTTGATGAACTCTTTGTTAAGAGCTTTTATATATTTTGGGTTTTCAGCAAGTTTCATTTTATCAATGAACATTAAGTACTCGTAAAAGGTTAAGGGAGGAAGTATGAAGTCGGTAAACCTCCCCGCGCCGGACTCGCGACTCTTAAGCTTCAAGGCGGCGGCGGCGGAACCGGACGCTACAAATTTTATCCCCCTGTATTGATCTACCAGGCTTTTTAGATGTATCTCCCAATCTTTCAGATATTGGATTTCGTCGAAAAAGACGTAAAGGCCTTTCGCGCCCCTCTTTAGTCTTTTTTCGAGAGCCAGCGCTAAAAGCTTTTCAAGCGAGTAGCCAAAATAGTTGGGCGTATCAATGGAGATGTAGATGATGTTTTCCGGTTTGACGCCGTTATTTATCAGCTTTTGTATTGCATGATAAATCATGACAGTTTTGCCCACGCGCCTCGGTCCCATCAGCACGACGGCCCTATTTACTTTTTTATCTGCCAGAATATTATAAAAAAGCTCCAGATAAGCCCTGGGTGTCCAATCCCGAATATACTTATCCACCCTGCCCTCTTCCCACCATGGATTTTGGAACCCTATCTTTCGCTGTACTTCACCATCTGAAATTTCGTACATTTTCCGCTCCTCATCTAAGATAACTGCGCTTATCATAAAACATTAACTAAGTAAAGTCAACTTTGCTTAGTTAATGTTTGTCGTTTCGGAAATATGCGGCAATTTTGTACTTCCGTTTTTACTGTGGGCGGGTTTGCTGTAGAATGGAGCGCTATGGGCAGGCAGATATGATAATAGGACATTTGACGACCACCTACGCGCTGGCTACTCCGCTCGGCAGACGCTTCCCGGTTCTCAGAAACGTTCCTCCGCTCCTTGTGGGCGCGTATCTGCCGGACCTTATAGATAAACCGATTTATTTCCTCACAGGCTTTCCGGGTCGCGGTCTGGGCCACTCGGCAATTTTGCTGACTATCGCTTTTTACCTGCTGATAAGGGCGATGCCATCGCGCAAAAACCTGATTATCCCGCTTGCCGTGGGAGCTTTCCTGCACCTGGCGGAGGATATTGCAAGCCCGCAGGTTTTTCTCTGGCCGCTTTTGGGAAGCTGGGAAAACCCGGGCACCGTCTCCCTTATAGAGATTTTACAAAGATACTACCTTCTATTCGAGCATCCCATCCAGTTGACGCTTGAGGTTGTCAGTTACCCGTTTTGCGCTTATGCGCTTTTACGGCGGCGGCCCGCGGAAACGATGGAGGGCGAAGCCGCCCCGGCATCCGCGATGCCCGAATAAAGCCGAGTATAACTTCGGCAATGCCAACCTGCTCCATTTCCACAAGCTGGCTCTCCAGAAACAGCCGCGATAGCAGCCAGATGATGGACACAATAAAAAAAACCGGCGTAGATACGATTGAACTCGATTTCAGGATTTCACGTAAAATGTTCAATGACATCAGTAAAAATCGCGAGGCCTGGTCCGTTTCCGTTTCAAGCCTGCACGCCGTCTGTCCGGCGCTTGAGAAAAATCAGAGGGGCGCGGAAAAATTTCTGATAAGCGACACGAATGAGGAAAACCGGCGCATTGGCGCGGGGCACGTTATCGCGACCATTCAAAACGCGGTGGAACTGGGCGCGCGGGCGGTCGTTATTCATTGCGGCAGGGCGGAGATGAAGGAACCTATCCACGAAATGATGAAACTTTACGACAGCGGCGCCATCGGAACAAAGCATGCGGAGGCCATGTTAAACGAGTTTAAAATAGAGCGGCTCGCGGCCGGCAGAAAAAATTTCGACAGGCTCCTAAAAAGCCTCGGTGAGATAAACGAAGCGGCCGAAAAAAGCGGTATCGACATCGGACTGGAAAACCGCTACTACTTTAGCGAATACCCAAACCTTGAAGAGTTCGGCATAATTTTCAACCGGTTCGGGGGCGGCAGGCTTCGTTACTGGCACGATACCGGACACGCGCACGTAAACGAAGTTCTCTTTGCAGTGCCGCAAAGGTTGATGCTGGAAACTTTCAGCGACAGTCTGCTCGGCACGCATCTGCACGACGTGAAGGATGGATATACGGATCACAACGAGCCGGGGTGCGGCGGCGTAGATTTCGACATGGTCCGCTCCTGCCTCGGCCGAGACGTCATAAGGGTGATGGAGATCAACCCGCGCATATCACTTGAAAATGCGAAACTCGGCGTGGCGTTTTTGAAGGCAAAGGGAATATTCAATCCGCCTGTTCCGGCCTAACC
>JBHHVT010000014.1:0-18136 GCA_046754425.1 Nitrospinota bacterium
ACCTGCTTACCATGTTGAAAGGGCTTCCGCTTGCGTACAACAAGGATTTGCAGGAGGACAAGCCGCCTCTTTTCGACAGCGCCGAACAGGCCGCGGACTCGATTGAGCTGGCGTTACAGCTCATAAGCAAGCTGAAGTTCAACACAAAAATTCTTAAAGAGCGCGTTATAAAATCAAAAACGACGGCGGTCGATATGGCCGACTATCTGGTAATGAAAGGCCTGCCGTTTCGAGAAGCGCATCATGTTGTCGGCGAGATCGTCCTCACCTGCGAAGAAAGTGGAATTTCGTTTGCTGAGCTTACGTTAAAGGAGCTAAAAAAGCAGTCGAAATTATTTGATAAGGACGTATTTAATTTTATCGATCCGACAAAATCGCCGGATAGAAAAAAGGGAACCGGCTCTACGTCGCGTAAGCGAATATTGCAACAGATTAAGCGTCTTAAAAAGGAACTTAAATGAGGACAGTAGCGGCACTTCTGATACTGACAGTTCTGATTGCCATAGAAAGCTGTGGATTAAAAACAGATCCCCAGCCGCCGAAAGAAGGCGTCCTGCAAGAGACACAACTGGCACTTATATCGTAATCCGCATTCCGTCGCGAACGGCGATAACTACTCCGTCATAATAGTTCGATACCTGTTGGTCGAGGTCTGTCGTATCGTTATCCGGGCTTATGTGTGTAAGCAAAAGCGTTTTTACATTCGCCTGTTTGGCGACGGCTCCCACCTGCGACGTGCTTGTATGACCCTCAACGGGCGAGTCGTCCGGCCGCGTGCATTCCATTAAAAGAGCGTCGCACCCGGATGCGAGTTTTATTATGTTGTTACACGGTGCGGTATCGCCGGAATAGGCGATTGTTTTCCCATTGCCGTCGTCAAAACGAAAACCGATGCACGGTTCACCGTGCTCCATGGGCAGGGTTGCGACTTTTATCGAATCAACGTTGAATTCGTCTTCCCAGTGCTCTGCGACGGTTATCGTATAGTCATCCGTATTAATCCATTTGCCGAAAACCCGCATAAGAATGTTCCATTTTTCGCGGAAGTCGTTGGGCCCGTGAATAGTAAAATCCTTTCTTTTTGCCGGCGGCAGATTATATTTCATGGTGAATAAAATTGCGGGCAAATCGTTCACGTGATCTAAATGAAAATGTGTTATGAAAAAGTGGTCGATAGAGGTAAGGGGCACTCCCATTTTCATCAATTGACGGTAGCTTCCCGGCCCGGCATCGACAAGAAAAGTTCTGCCTGAGAGTTTTAACAGGTAAGAGGCGCAGCCTCTATCTTCGGACGGATCACTTGTACCGGAACCGAGAATTGTAAGCTCCATGGGAGACTATCATAACAGTTGCGAGAGGGAATTTAAGGGAGCCGCCAGTGGCTAGCCGCGGACGGCCCCTGATGAATTCTTAAAAGTTAATCCAAAGCTTCCTTGCGGCTAAGGCGAATTTTCTTCGTGCGCTGGTCGATATCGATAACTTTGACCATAATCTCATCGCCTTCGGACAAAACGTCCGACACCCTCTCTATCCTCTTGTGGTCGATATGGGATATGTGTACGAGGCCGTCCACTCCGGGAGCGATTTCAACAAATGCGCCGAAGTCCACTATCCGCACAACTTTACCCTTATAGATTTTGCCTATCTCGGCGGGCGTTATTATACGTTCGACCATCTCCTTCGCTCTTTCGGCATCCTCGCTGTTTGTGGAGAATATCTTCACATTACCGTCATCAGTGACGTCTATCATTGAATTGGTCGATTCGGTTATGCTGCGAATCATTTTTCCGCCCGGCCCTATGATTGCCCCTATCATGTCCGTCGGTATCTTTATGGTAATCATTCTCGGAGCATACTGGGAAATCTCATCATTCGGTTTCGGCATGGCTTTTTCCATTTCGTCAAGGATATGAAGCCTTGCGGTGTTTGCCTGTTCCAGCGCTTCTTCCATAAGCTGCGTCGTTATACCCTCTATTTTGATATCCATCTGAATGGCTGTAATTCCATTTTTGGTACCGGCCACTTTAAAGTCCATATCTCCCAGTGCGTCTTCGAGCCCCAGGATGTCTGTAAGAATGGCGGTTTTATCGCCTTCCGAGACGAGCCCCATCGCCACACCCGCCACCGGCGCTTTTATCTTCACGCCCGCGTCCATAAGGGCAAGTGTGCCGCCGCATATGGAAGCCATCGACGACGAGCCGTTTGACTCCAGAATTTCCGACACGATTCTTATTGTGTACGGGAACTCCTCGTGGTCGGGGATTGCGAAAGAGACACCTCTCGCCGCAAGCGATCCATGGCCGATTTCACGGCGTCCTGGGCCTCCGGCAAACTTCACCTCGCCCACGCTAAAGGGTGGGAAATTGTAGTGGAGCATGAACTTTCTGGATTTCCTGCCTTCGATGTTATCCAGCGTCTGTTCGTCCATGCCGGTACCGAGGGTGGCTACCACAAGCGCCTGTGTTTCTCCCCTTGTAAACAGAGCCGAGCCGTGGGCTCGCGGGAGGATGCCTGTGCGTATGGTTATAGGCCTAACGTCCTTCAGTCCGCGTCCATCGGCGCGCAGACCTTCTTCGAGCACCATCTTTCTTACGATTATTTTCTGGATGTCCGAAAACGCGTCTTTGACGGAACCGGCCAGCTCATCTCGATTCTCTTCCGTTGTTAACGCATCCACCACCTTTGTTTTTAACTCGGATACCGCCTTGGCCCTTTTTTCTTTATCGGAGACGCATACGGCGTTTTTTATTTCGGCTGAAAACTGATCGCGCACTTTTGCGTGATACTCCGTATCTTTAACTGGCGGCGTGAATTCCATTTTGGGTTTGCTGACCTTTGATGCGAGTTCGGACTGAATGGCGCATATTTTCTTGATTTCTTCATGCGCGAATTTCAGCGCTTCCACCATTTCATGTTCGGGAACCTCTTTCGCCCCGCCTTCCACCATCATTATGTGATCGGGCGATCCCGCTACCAGCATGTCCAGTTCCAGATCATCGTATGTTGATAGAGTCGGGTTTACAATAAGTTCGCCTTTTAATCTGCCAACGCGGACAGCGGATACCGGGCCGTTAAACGGTACGTTTGACACCATCAGCGCCGCCGAAGCCGCGTTGATCGTTAATACATCGGTATCGTTTTCACCGTCGTGCGAAAGGGCGTAAAGGAGTACCTGTGTTTCGTTTGCAAAACCGTCGGGAAACAGGGGGCGAATCGGTCTGTCAGTCAGGCGTGAGGCAAGCGTTTCCTTTTCGGTGGGCCGTCCCTCACGTTTGAAAAAACCGCCAGGAATTTTTCCGGCGGCGTAAAACTTTTCTCTGTAGTCTATGGTAAGCGGGAAGAAGTCCAGATCCCTTTTCGGTTCCGGCTGTGCCGTGGCCGCCGCGAAGACCATCGAGTCCGCATACCCGGCTAGGACGGCTCCGCCGGCTTGCCGGGCCATTTCGCCGGTTTCAATTGATAGAGTCGCGTGTCCTATTTGAGCTTCGACTCTGGTTGCCTGTAACGTCATTTAATAATTCTCCCAATTAATTTATACAGTCCGTAAATCTGGTTTTCCCGTCGTGAACTAAAAGAAAAAATAAGACGGTTCGGCAAGCTAAACGGGCCTGGATTTATAATGCTATTTTCTAATGCCAAGCGCTTCAATAACAGATTTGTACCTATCGAATTCCTTTCTTTTAAGATAATCGAGCAGTTTGCGGCGGCGGCTGACCATTCCGATGAGACTGCGCTTTGAGTGATTATCTTTTTTGTGCGTCTTGAAATGTTCGGAAAGGTATTGGATTCGATTGCTTAGAATTGCGATCTGAACATCCGGCGAACCTGTGTCGCTGTCGCTTTGTTTAAATTCACCTATAATCTTGTCTTTTGCTTCCTTTGTAAGTGCCATTATTCCTATTCGATATCCTTATTAGTTAGTTGATATAAGGGACTGTTTTTAGCACAAAGGCATTACTTTGTAAAGCGCATAATGTATTAATTTGTTGACATTCTAACAGTATCTACTGTTTGACGGTTTGATATAGCATGACAAAGTACTTATAATTTTCCATAATGAAACCGACATTTTCAATGCGCCTTCTCCTGCCCGCCGTCGTTATTTCTATGATTTTTACGGCAGGCTGCGCGCTCGGCAAAACGGACATGGCTTTTTCAGCCTTCCCGGACGACATTGTGGAGCAAGTAAAAGTAAACGTCCGATCCGCAAAAGTATATCGAGACCTCGATACGATCCTTATAGCCGATATTTTGTGGTACAAACCCAAGCTTAAAAGGAAACATCTTATTGAATTGAGAGAGGAAGGGCGTATTACCGAAGATGAAAAAATGAATATGCTGGCTGAAATTGATGAAAAAGATGCCGCCGAGATTGAATTTCTTGCCGGCTTTTACACGGGCGAAAAAAAATGGAACGATTTTGACAGCGATGCTTCAATTTGGAAAATCAGGCTTGAGGCGGACGATGGCTCTCTCGTAGCGCCTGTCAAAATTGAAAAACTGGATTTGAATGAGATGCCGGATTCGGATAACTTTCCGTTCCTGACCACATGGAAGTCGCCTTATCGAATTACATTTGCGAAAGCGGAAAACCTCTCCCGGCTTAAAAGCCATAAGATCGAGCTGCACTCGATACTCGGTGAGGCTGAGTTTGTCTGGAAAACTGAAAACACGGAAAAAGATGAAAAAAACCGCAAGGTTCTTGACTGATATTTTGCGTTTTATGTAAGGACGGTCCCCTTTCTTATACTTATTTGAGTGAAATGGAATATTAAAAGAAATGCTGAAACCAATAATAGAGAAATACTATTCAAAAAGAGGTGTGTTACATGCTTAAAGTGGTTACGGAGCGTTATTCGAAAGCGGCGCAAAATACGGAAAATTCTTTATGCTGTCCGATTGAATACGATCCCGGATACCTGAAGAAAATACCGAAGGAGATTCTTGATCGGGATTACGGCTGCGGCGATCCGTCGCGTTATGTACGAGAGGGCGACACCGTTTTGGATCTGGGTTCCGGGGGCGGAAAGATTTGCTATATCGCCTCGCAGATAGCCGGGCCGAAGGGAAGGGTGATAGGCATCGACATGACTGCCGATATGCTTGATCTCGCCCGCCGCCATCAAGCCGGGTTTTCAAAAAAAGTGGGATATGAAAATATAGAGTTCAGGCACGGCCATATTCACGATCTGAAAACGAACATCGATCTTATGGAGGAACACCTGCGAGCAAATCCTGTAAACGACGCGGAAGGATATAAGCGCTTGCAGGAACATATCAGTTCGCAGCGCCGGGAAAACCCAATGGTGGCCGATGAATCGGTGGACGTTATTGTAAGCAATTGCGTGTTGAACCTCGTGGACGACGGCCTGAAACCGGAACTCTTCAAAGAAATGTACCGCGTTTTAAAACCCGGCGGAAGAATAGCGATATCCGATATTGTTTCCGATGAGCAAAGTCCGCAAAAATTGAAGGATGACCCGAAGTTATGGAGCGGCTGCATCAGCGGCGCCCTGCGAGAACACGAGTTTTTAACGGTTCTCGAAAATGAGGGTTTTTACGGGATCGCCATAGACAAATACGAGGAAAAACCGTGGCAGGTAGTAGAGGGTATTGAGTACCGCTCCGTTACGATTACCGCCAATAAGGGCAAAGAAGGCGATTGCATTGAAAAAAACCAGGCGGTTATTTACAGGGGGCCGTGGAAAAAGGTGGAAGACGATGACGGGCATGTTTTAACAAGAGGCATGCGGATCGCTGTTTGTGATAAGACATTTAAAATATTTTGCAGAGAGCCATATTCGTCGTCAATTATTCCTGTCGAGCCAAAAGTAGAAGTAACAACGGATTTGCCGTTTAGCTGCAACGGCTCGAATATAAGGACTCCGCAAGAGACAAAAAAGGGCGTTCAAAAAATCACTACTGCTCCGGTATCGGACGGATGTTCTGACTCGTCCTGCTGCTGACCACCTTGCAGGTGGCGGCAATTAGCTGGCGCAAGTGCTGACTATTTTGTAGTGGCAGGGTCTGCGCCTGCGGCTGAAGCCTACGGCGGCAGCCCTTGCTCTGCCCATGGCGCGGCGTGCGGCGCCCCTACATTAGGAATACCGGCTCCGCCGCAATTTGCTGTCCGCCTGGCGGACCGATTTTTATAAGTCTATTTTGCAGGAGGCCATCTGTCCCTGCGTCTCCTCGACGCCGACCTCTATTGAGCCTGCGTTAGACAGGTAGCCTTTTTCATCAAGAACGTCTTTTAACTTTTCACAAATATATTTGGAGAGCATCTCCGCGGTAGTATTCGGTATCGGAAGCGCCACAACGTCTTCGGCGGGGAAACTATATCTTTTCGATTTAAAAGATATTTCGTACTGTCCGCCTACACGCTTAACATCCAGGTTGCGGTTTTCGGTTGCGATAATGAACTTGTGGTTCAGGGAGTCACAGATTACCTTCATTTCATTTTTGATAATCTTGAAGTCGATGAGGTAGTAATTCTCGTCAGGCTGTCCGTAGATATCTATGGTGGTGTAGTAGTTGTGCCCGTGGAGTGTTTCGCACTCATCCTCATATGTAATGAAATGCGCCGCGGAAAAATTCAGTTTTTGCTTTTCGATATGTATTCTATACATAGCGGTTAAGTTTACCAGACCGGGGCCGTATTTGACCTTTGAACGGCATGGGAAAAAGGAATTATAATCATCGCTTATGAACCCCGGCAGTTACAGAATGAAATGGTGGGGATGGGGCAGCGAATCCGTACGCTACAACATTGAGGAAAATCCCGGTATAGCGAGATATCTGCTGGATAAATTCAATATAAAAAAAATCAGGGGACAACCGGAATTCCGGATTGAAAATATAAATATTCCAGATTCACGATTGGATAGTTTGCTCCTTGGTGAATTCATAAATGAACTGGGCGCTTCCATTTGTTCCACAAAGCCGATCGATAGGCTTCATCATTCGTGCGGCCAGAGCTACCCGGACATCGTTAAAAAGCGGAGCATGAATATTGATAACGCGCCCGACGCGGTTTTTTATCCAAAAAGTGAAGGCGATATCAGGACGATTATCAGGCTTGCAGAAAAACATAAAATGGCCCTTATACCGTTTGGAGGCGGAACGAGCGTAGTCGGCGGCGTAGAGCCGCAAGATAATGGTTTGGGACTGACGGGAACCGTAAATATGACATACATGAATAAAATCCTTGAGATCGATACGATATCCTGTACAGCAAACATACAGGCGGGCATCTTCGGGCCTGAATTGGAAGCCGGACTGAATAAAAAAGGATTTACGCTTGGGCATTTCCCACAGTCGTTTGAATTCTCCACACTGGGCGGATGGATCGCGCCCAGATCGAGCGGGCAAAATTCACTTTTGTACGGCGGGATTGAAAAACTTGTCGTATCGGTGAAGATGCTTTCACCCACCGGAGAAATAAACACGCATACTTCCCCGCGCCGCGCCGACGGGCCGGACCTGAAAGAGCTTGTATTGGGCTCCGAGGGCGTTTTGGGGATCATCGTTTCCGCCGTGTTGCGCATCGTCCCGCTTCCTGAAGAAAAAAAATACTTCCTGTATGCCTTCCGAGGTTTTGACGAAGCCGCCGCCGCTTCTCGTAAAATCGTACAGAGCGGAATAAGACCGGCAATGATTAGGGCATCCGATGAAGATGAAACAGAAGCGTTTATAACGATGGCAAAGGGAAAGGAAAGTGGAATTGCGGTTTACATTAAAGCCGGCATTGCAAAAATTCTACTGGAAAGCAAAGGTATACAACCTCCGAATATTTCCTTTGTTCTCATCGGGCTGGAGGGAACACGAGCGGATAACCAGATAAATCGGCGGAAAATTGATACGCTTTTAAAAGATTTCAACTGCGCGAACCTCGGATTGTCGCCCGGAAAAAGATGGCTTAAAGAACGATTCCTGCTTCCGTATCTGAGAGAAGAGCTTTTGAATAACAATCTTCTGGTTGATACGCTGGAGACCGCGGGCGAATGGTCCAAATTGATGAACCTTTATCGCGAAGTAAAAAAGGCGATGGAATCCGTATCGAATGTCGAGCGGCTCCCCATATCCGTTATGACACATATTTCCCATCTTTATCCGGACGGTGCTTCTCTTTACTTCACGTTTATCACACCGCAGCGTAAAACAGATTTAATCGCTCAGTGGGAAGAGTTAAAAGAGGCCGCTAACGAAGCGATAAGAACAAACGGCGGAGCGGTAAGCCATCATCACGGGATAGGTAGTTATCACAAAAGATATCTCCCGTGGAACGAGACGGAAAGAAATCTTGTTAAACAGCTAAAGTCGACACTGGACCCGCACGGCGTCATGAATCCGGGAAAACTTCTATGAATTTAACAACCAGGGAGGTGTGTTTAAAGGAGTGTGAAAAGTCGCATTTCGATATGGTAGTTATCGGAGGGGGGATAACGGGTGCTGGTGTAGCGCGTGACGCGGCGATGCGCGGCTTAAAATGCCTGTTGCTGGAAAAGGACGACTTCGCATCCGGTACAAGCTCCAAGTCGAGCAAACTTGTCCACGGGGGGTTACGGTACTTGAAATATTACAATTTTAGGCTGGTTTATGAAGGCTGCCGCGAGCGTTATATTCTTTTAAAAAAAACCGCTCCGCACCTCGTTAGGGCTATCCGATTTGTATTTCCGTTTTATAAAGGCGCGAAAAACCCCAGGTGGCTGATTGCACTCGGGCTTTCGCTTTACGGGTTACTTGCAATGTTCCGAAACATTCACCTCTTCCGATTTATTTCGACAAAAAAGCTTTTTGAAGAAGAACCGTATTTGAGGAAACAAGGATGCGTCGGAGGGCTTACCTATTACGACTGCAAAGGCATGGACAGCAGGCTGGTAATAGATACGATTAAATCAGCGGTCGATAATAAAGCAGTGCCGCTTAACTATTGCGAAGTTACAAAATTGGACTTTGTTAAAAACGGGGTGAAGGTAAGCGCAACGGACAATATCGGCGGTAAAAAATATGTTTTCTCCGCGACGATGGCCGTAAACGCGGGAGGCGCGTGGGCGGATGACATACTGGATAAATGCGGAGAAACTAAAAAGTTTAATCTTCAAATGGCGTCGGGAATCCACCTTATCTTCAGAAGGGAGAAACTTTCGGTAAATAATACACTGCTTGTGGAAGCACCGGAAGACGGGCGCCCGGTTTTTTTTATACCGTGGAAAGAAAATATTCTCGTTGGAACAACCGACAAGTATTTCGACGGCAATAAGGACAAAATACTTGTGAGGAGAGATTCAATCGACTATTTACTTAATACAGTAAATCATTATTTCCCGGACGCCAACCTCAACCGCAGTGATGTGCGCAGCGTATTTAGCGGCGTCAGGACGCTCATCGCGGACATTACGGGGAAAACTGAAGATGAAGCTACCAGGGACGAGGCGATTCTTATAGACAAAAGAGGAATAGTTTCGATTACCGGGGGCAAACTGACAACGTACAGGGCGATGGCGAAAAAAGCTGTGGGCGAGTCGATAACCAATTTTTTTAAGGGCCGCAATTTAAAATCGTGCGGGACCATTAGCCCGATCTCCGGCGGAGATATGAACGAAGTGAAAAGGATAAAAGATAAACAGTACGACTTTTTAAAGCCGGGACAGTTGGAAACACTTTGCGAACGCTATGGCTCCAACGCCTCAACAATTTTGGAATATTGCAAGGCGGAGCCGGAATTATGCGGCTATATTCATCCTCATTTCACCTATTGCCGGGCGGAGTTAAAGTATTTTGTGGAGCGCGAAATTTGTGAAAAACTGACGGACGTAATGTTTCGACGAAGTCAAATCTATCTTTTTGAAACCGACAACGGCATGCCGGTTATGCGAGATGTTGCGTCGTTTATCGGCAAGTTAAAGGGTTGGGACGAACATCGTTTAGAAGAGGAGATCAATCAGTATCGTGAATGGGTCGATTTTCTCACGCAAGATTTGAATCCATGAACTACATGTTCATAGTCAACAAACATTCGGGAGACGGCTTCGGACAAAAAGAACTTTCCAGAATGGAAAACTATTTTAAAAAATCGATTGGTTCGTTTGAATATGTAATGCCCGAAAACCGCGAAGATGCGGTAAAAATTACAAGAAAACTGTTAAAGAAGGACGTCGACCGTATCGTCGCCGTCGGAGGTGATGGAACTATAAACGCCATAGTAAACGGTTTCTTTGAAAACGGGAAGATAATAAGGGAGGATGCCGCTCTGATTGTTACCGAGGCAGGCAGCGGATGTGATTACTACAAGTCGGTTGCCAGAGGCAGTACTGTGCAAGCCTGGATGGAGCTTGTAACAAATTGTACGCCAAAGTCTGTTGATGTGGGAGTTATCAGATATAAGGACGACGCCCGCGGCGATAGATATTTTCTTAATATGGCAAGCATCGGAATGATTGCGGATGTTGTCAGGATAAAAGAGAAGCAAGCCGCCTACGTTCCGAAAATGCTTCGTTATAACATTCCGACGATCTGGTGCCTTTTTGCATGCAAGTCGCATGAACTGGAAATCGAGACGATTGAAAAGTCGTTCCACGTCGAGGCACTCGCGGTATCGATAGCAAAAGGCCGCTATGCCGGAGGAGGAATGCAGTTCGGCCTGGATGTTTTGCTCGACGACGGTATGTTTGAAGTTACAATCTTTGAAAAAACGGGGCCGATAAGTATGGCTTTAAAACTCGGCAAACTTTATAAAGGCGATTACCGTCATGTGCCGGGAATAAGAAAGGAAAAGACAAGCCGTATTACGTTCCGTTCCAAAAAGCCGGTTCAGTGCGAATTCGACGGTGACGTTTACGGCACAACCGATCTGACCATGACCGTTCTCCCAAAAGCTCTTAAGGTCTGCTTCCCCAATCAGGCAACTTGATTCTGGCTTTAGTCATAAATAAAACGCAGTCTGCCTTGTGCCTCAACTCCCAGTTTGTAGGCCTCTTCGGCGGATTTTCCGGTAGCGACAAAATAACCAAGCCTTTGTGAGGACGTTTTTACGGCATCTATCGTGTCGCCGGGTTTAACGGTAAGGCAGGCAGATTGTATGCCCGGTGCGGAAGCGGCTTCATCAAAGCCGTCGATTTGTTTTATACGGCCGGGTTTTGAAGTGATGAATTGAAAACTTGCGCCGTTAATGTATTTCGGCTCAATGTCTCTGTTTTTGTTCCCAATAAGTATTTCCACGTATTCGACCATTTGGTTCACGCCCGTTACCAGCTCCGCTACAGGATGCGGAGTCACTCCGCCGCCGCATCGCAGGCCGATTTCAAACAGTATCTGTCTGTTGTCGGGTAACGTGCAGAGCTCAACGTGTGCCGCGCCGTCCGTAAGGCCGACGGCTTGCGCCGCGCCAACAGCTAGTTCGCACATTGACCGGTGGAAATAGTTTTTCAGCCGGGTAGGGTAAACGACGCTTAAATCGACGCGGTACGGCGGCGCTGTTTTTACCTTGTCGGATGCCATAAGGAGCGTGCCTTTTCCGTCTCTCATTAAGACTTCCACGCTATGCTCGAGTCCTTCGCAAAACGTTTCCACTAAAACTTCGTTGGATTCTGAAAACGACGTGGCGAATTTATATGCGTCACGGAGATCGGTTGTGTCATCGATTTTTTGAATGCCCCGGCTTCCACCGCCAACGTCGTCTGTCGGTTTGCAGATTGCCGGTAATCCGATACGTTTAAGTGCGTCTTTAAATTCCTCGAACGAGCCTGCCGTGGTGAATTGCGGAGACGGCAAGCCGGCTTTTTGCCATGCGGCCCTCATTTTAGTTTTATTCGTAGCTATTTTGGCGGCTTCGACTGAAGGCCCGTTCAGCCCAAGGGATTCCGATATTTTGGCCGCCGGGATTACCGCCCTGTCGTGCGTGGGAACCACCGCTTTTATATTTTCCTTTTTTGCGAGTTCAATTCCTTTTTCAACATTACGGAAATCGAACCTTCCGCATACATCGGAAAAACCAAAACAGTCAGCTTTGCTATTTCCATCGACGACGACCACACGGTAGCCGTGTTCTTTTAAAGTTTGTACGGACGGTACGGTATAAACGCTGCCGCCGAGAACCATTACCGAACTTTGTGCCATTATTTAAGGTTATAGGCGCGCACGGCGTTATTACCGAAAATATTGCTCTTCTTTTCCTCAGGTAAATCTTTAAAGGCAATTTTAGCCAGTGAATAGTACCTGTTTATGGGCTCTTCCGGAAAATCAGATCCGTAAATAAGTTTGCGGTCCAGGTGCCTGGCAGTATAAAGAAGATTGGTAATTACTGATGATCCTTCATAACGGGAGATAATAAATGAACAGTCCAGATAAACATTCGGATTTGATTTAGCTACGAAAAATGCCTCCAACACCCAGGGCGTACAGCAATGGGACAGCACAATGTTAAGATCGGGATATTTTTTGGCTATCCTGTCGAACACTGTGGGGCGCAGTTGATCCATCGGCAGGGTAGAGCTGTGACCGAATACGTCGAAGTTTATGGTCCACGAATTTTTTGAAGCCTTTTCATAAAGGGGAAACAGTTTTTCGTCCATCGCCGAAAAGTTATCGCGTCTCGGATGAAGCTTAACACCCTTGAAGCAATCTGATTGAAGATATTTCTCCAGCTTGCTCAACTTCTCCTTTAAAGGGTCAAAACCGGCAAGGGCAAAGAGCGAGCCGCCGCTTTTTTCACAAACTGACCTAACGTAATCGTTCTGGTTCAGTTGCGCCAGGGCGAGAATCAGCCCTTTTTCAATTCCAGCGGACTGCATCTGTTTGAAGACAGTCTTGTAGGAAGCATCGATATTTTTACCGAACCAGTCGTCATCGGCAATTATATGAATGTGCGCGTCAATTACCTGATTGTTATACATAATCAACAATCATCGGCTTTTTATCTCACCGCCGATTCGTTTTGTTTAGGGCGGTATATAACGTAAGCGGCTTTAAAGAACAACAAGGTAACCGAATCTTTTTCTGAACTCGTCGGGCGGCAGGTTTGCGGCGGCGGCGAGTTTTTGAAGTTTTTCACTGTTTATGAAGTCTTCCTTTTTTAGACGTATCATATATTCATATGCCACTTTATACGACTGCGTCGATATGTTCACCATTCTAATAATCGGTTTCCCGGTCGCGGAGTCAAGCATATCGTCAAACGGTATCGGCACGAACCTGCCTTCCTGGATTGAGGCCATGTGGCCGCTGTTACCGTCCAGAAGATAATTCGCCGCACTGTAACCGAGGTCTTGCGTGTATTCCACATCAAACGGGACCGGTTCGACCGACCGCAATTCGTAACCAATATCCTTATCGACAACCGTTGTGGAAATGCCGAGCTTATGAAGTTCGTTTTTAACATGGTGTTTTAGAATCCCGCCGAGGTCTATCTCCGAAAGTCGTATATGTCCGAACTGGTCAAGTTCAATATGTCCCATTTTTTTCAGTTCATCCTGGGACAGGAGCTGTGCCAGCCCTTCGGCAAGAACGGCTACTCCGTGAAAACGTCCCGCCGCGCGCCTTTTGATGATTGCGCCCACGATTATGTCAACCAGCTTTTTCGGCGATAGCTGCTTTTCCGGAAATTCCTCCGGAATGATGGTAAGGGTGGCTCCGGATGGCTTTCCAATACCGAGAGCGAGATGCCCGGCTTTGCGTCCCATTGCTGTAATCAGGTACCACCTTTTTGTCGTTTTGGCGTCGTTCATAAGATTTTTTATTATCAGGTAGCCGTAGTGCCGGGCCGTCGCAAACCCGAAAGTCCTGATATCGGCGGGAAGGTTCAAGTCATTATCGATGGTTTTCGGTATATGTATTATCTGAATCTTTTTGCCCGATTCTTTTTCCAGACGCACTGCGGTAAAACAAGTGTCGTCTCCACCGATTGTCATAAGCGCATCAACGCCGAGTTTTTCCATGGAAGCCAGGACATTCTTAAGGCCGCCCTCCCTCGTGACGGGGTTGGCGCGCGACGTACGTAAAATGGAGCCGCCTTCAAAATGAATGTTGCTGACATCGTCAATCTGCAGATCGGTGACCTGTGAGATGTCGCCCATCATGAGATGCTCGTACCCGTCGAATATACCGATCACCCTAACGCCTTCGTTTTTTAGCTTGATTGTCGCCGCACGGATGACGCTGTTAATACCCGGCGCGGGGCCGCCGCCCACCAGAATTGCACAAAGTTTTGGCTTGGTCATATATATACAGTCCTTTCTAATAGCCGTATTTTTCTTAACAAGAGTACAAGTAAATGAAGATTATAACTCAAGTTAATTCCGATATTTTCCGATTTATTCTATGAAGAGTAAATCGACCGGCGATTTAAAATCACTTTCTTTTAAATAACCGGCAACAAGCAAAACAGGATTATTGATAAGGTGTCGCATGGAATTGTATAAAAAGCATTTACATCTAATTATTTCTTGCGCGCTGATCTTTGCGGTTCCGGCGGGATGTAGCAGCCTGGCTGATAAAATAACCGCCCAAAAGGGGATGGAAAGCCACAGAGGACCCAATAAAGTTGAGATGAGCCCGGACAATCTGAATAAACATATCGATTCAGTTGCAAAACAGCTTTTCGACAACCTGCAAGGATTTAGTCACGAAACCAGCCCCGTGGTTGTTACGACCATTGTGGAGCTGGATAGTCTTGGCGGCACCAGCCAGTTTGGTCGGTACGTTTCCGAAAGGCTCGTATACGTTCTGCACAATATGGGTTTTCAGGTATTCGAGATAAGGCAGTCGAAAATGATAAAGGTTTTAAAGCGCAAGGGTGAATTCCACCTTACAAGGGAGGCAAGTGAACTTTTAAACAGATTCCGTTCCGATGCTGTGATAGTGGGTACTTATTTATTAGTGGACGAGGAGCTATCGATGCAGGTAAGAATGCTGGACAGGGACTCTTCCAGGATAATTTCAGTCGCGTCGGCGGAGTTTAAACTTGGGGATGATCCATTTTTACGCAGGATTATTATTCGCGAGGATTCTCATATAGATATAAATACATCTCTTGTGCCGTTGGAGAAGCTATGAAAAAAACAGTTCCCTTCCTGTTGCTTCTTCTGGCAATAACGACCGCGTCAGGATGCAGGAGTTTCGGATACCTCGTTTCAGAAAGGGATAAGAAACCCGTTTATGCGGAGCGCTTCAACAAAACGATGGAACAGATGGCAACCGAACTTAGCTCCAAGATGGTCGGTTACGTTCCCGGCAAAACCAAGGTAGTGGTATCGACATTCGTGCCCGTTGGAAGTTACGAGAAAGCGGAAGCCTTCGGCCGCATCTGTGCGGAACAGATGATGATGAGGCTTGCGGAAAAAAACTTTCAGGTAATCGAAATAAGAAAGACGCCGAAAATCCTGGTGCGCGATGGTAACGGTTTCTTTGCCTTGTCGGAACGCCTTAAAAATATAAACAAAAATATCGATACGGACCTTGTGCTTACGGGTACGTACGCGCTTGTACGCGGTGAACTGATAATTAACGCCATGCTGATTCACGCGGAAAACAGCCGCATTGTGTCCAGCGCCACGACCACCATAGACGTAACCGATGATGAATTTATCACTCCTCTTATAACACCGCTGGTTTTTGGTCTGGACGATAGGGGCGGCGGCATCGCCTCGAAAGAGAGCATTTTTATGCGGGAACAGATAGTGGAAGGAATGGACAGTTCTTCCAAAACGCTGTCGCTGAAAATAAAAAAACTGTCGCACGATATTACCAGGAACGTCAGGAAAGGCCGCCGCTACAGGTCAATTATTGTCTCCACATTCGTCGATCAGGACAGACTGTACCGCGCCAACAGTTTCGGCAGGTATCTGGTTGAAAGGCTTATGGACGAACTCAACAGGAGAGGGTTTGCCGTAATTGAAACGCGCGCCGCCGGTAAATTGCTAGTTCAACCGAATATCGGTGAAATGGCGCTATCGAGGGACGCCGAGGAGATGATGAACAAGTATGAGGCCGATGCGATAGTACTGGGAACGTACAAAAAGCTGGGAAATGTTTTGTCTGTAAACACGCGCATGATCGTCTCGGATAACCAGGAAGTGGTCTCCGTCGCAAATATGCAGATCGACCTCGACGATAACGACATATTCCTGAATTCCCTGCTGGCAAACAGTTTAGACAGGGTAAGCCTGCAATCGGAGGTTGAGGGTTTTAAGCAATGAAAAAGGTAGTAGCACTGATTTTTTCTATCGGTATGTTATCCGCCTCCTGTGTAACGGGATTCGTACCGAAATCGTCGTATCAGAAATCAGCAACGGACAGGTTCGGCACACACTACCTGGCTAAGGAGATTTTCAACAACCTTCGCACGCCGGCGGTGATTAATTCGCCTACCATCATCACCTCGTTCGTCGACCTGAACGAACTGGAAAAAACGTCCGTCTTCGGCCGTCTGATGGCGGAGAAACTGCTCGATGAGCTTAGCAGGAAAGGTTTTCAGGTCGTCGAGGTGAGAAGGGCGCAGGATCTGTTTATTAAAAAATCGGTGGGCGAAATGATTTTAACGAGGGAGATAAACGAACTCGCTTCCGTTACAAAGGCGAGAACCGTTCTGGCCGGGACTTACGTGGCAACGTCCGAAGGGGTTATCATAAACGCCAGGCTCATAGATATAAAATCTCCGGAGATATTGTCGACCGTCAGCTATGAAGTTGAACTGACGGAAGAGATAGAAAACCTGATTAGAGGCGTTTCGCCCTTTTAGGAGGTGGCTGTTGTGAAAAAACTTCTGATTCTCATTTTTATATCGACACTCGCATCGATTCCGTCTTTTGCGGGCGGACCGGATGTCCGAAAGCTGCCTGAGATTAGAACCTTCCCGAAAGCGAAAGGGATGGAGAGACCCGACAAGCGGATGATTGAGCCTCTAAAAGATAGCGGCAAAACAATGGAAGAAAAAAACGGAATAAAACGGCAAAATCATGATGAGACGGTAACGCGCAGTCAACCATCATACGGCAAGCCGGAAAAAGTGGTTGAGCGTGTAATTGTGAAAGAGCAGGAGGTAAAAAAGAAATTTCCCATACTCATTGAATCAACTCCCCCCTCTGCAGAGGTCGTAGTCAACGGCCTTTATGTAGGGAGCACGCCAGTTCAGATTCCCCTGACGGACGGCGTTTATAATGTAAGGATTATGCTTTCAGGTCATGACCTATGGGAGCAACAAGTCAAGGCATATCAAGGTCTTAGAGTATCAGCAATCCTTCAGCAAGGCCAATAATTCCAGAAAATAGCTTTTATCAGTCAATTCCTTTACTAATTTATAATAAATTGACGTAATTAAAGCAATTCTCCTTACCAGCTCTTAAGAGTCTGTTGAATATGCGGTTGTATATTCCTGATAAGCGGCCCGATAATTGCCACAAAAAATAGCATTTTATACAGCATGCGGCACGAATCATTTTTTATGAAAAATTTACTTGACGCACAAGATATTGTGACTTATAACACCATGCTATACTATATATAGGCGATGGGGCATTAATATAAACGGACAGATAGCGAGCGGGGTTGAGATGACAGTAAAAGAAGTATCGGCTGTTGATAAAAAGGTTTCATCAAGCGAACAAATGACGAAATTTTCAGATAATGCCATAACTGTCCTCAAAAGGCGCTACCTGGCCAAAGACGCGGAAGGCAATAATATAGAAAGTCCACAGGATATGTTTCGCCGGGTGGCGCGGAATATCGCACAGGCCGACGCCAAATACGACGCTCAGGCCGATCTTGGCGCAACGGAGGAGAAATTCTACCGCCTGATGGATAATCTTGAATTCATGCCCAACTCCCCCACTCTTATGAACGCCGGCCGTGAACTTCAGCAGCTATCCGCCTGTTTTGTTCTACCGGTATTCGATTCCATGGAATCCATCTTTGAAGCGGTAAAGAACACCGCCCTCATCCACAAGAGCGGCGGCGGTACCGGTTTTTCCTTCTCGCGGTTAAGGGCGCAGGGCAGCAGGGTGCAGTCCACCAACGGCGTCTCTTCCGGTCCTGTATCGTTCATGCGCGTTTTCGACGCCGCCACTGAGTCCGTAAAGCAGGGAGGCACGCGGCGCGGGGCAAACATGGGTGTGCTAAAAATCAATCATCCCGACATAGAAAA
>JBHHVT010000015.1:0-17923 GCA_046754425.1 Nitrospinota bacterium
AAGCGGCAAATCGCCGTGTTGAACTCAGCCGCCGCGATCGTTACATCGGGAAAAGTGAATGATATGCAAAGTGGCGTAAAGCTGGCAGAGGCTTCGATAGATTCCGGGAAAGCGATTGGGAAACTCGAAGAGCTGAAATCCATCTTGTAGCCGAGCTTCACAAACCATTACCCTTTCATATCCGCCATAAATAAGCGCTATGCTTATATATGGTACATTAGAATGGCTTTGCCTTGTAGTGTGCGAGTAATCGGTCAATAACGGTAAATCCAGCTGATTTTCGTATGACTACTCCATTCCGTTTGCAAACAGGCCGTGATTGATGATACAGCCGTACTGTTTCAGGTTGAATTTCTCCTGATAATCATCGCTCCAATCTCCCTGCCGGATTCCGATATTCGCAGGTTGACATATCAAATTCAGGAAAATATTTTCCCGATATTTTTCCGCCCAAAACGCACGAGCATCAGAATTGCGACAGTTCCAGCCGGTAAACTTGAGCAGATACAGGCAGACCATGAGCCTTCAAATAGTGAATGATTCCACCAGACATAAGCACCCTGCCGATTGACCGGATAATAGCCGAATTTTTTGCTGACCTTTCGGTCAGCTTTAGCTTATGCCAATTTCTTTAACAATAAGTTATCGATATGCCATTTTTTGGCCCCTTTTCACAATTAATAACCGATATTAAACCGAAATATTTGACTTAAATCGGAATCGATTTTATA
The DNA here is from genome assembly GCA_046754425.1 of Nitrospinota bacterium. Lineage (GTDB taxonomy): Bacteria > Nitrospinota_A > UBA7883 > JACRGQ01 > JACRGQ01 > JBHHVT01. Next base: position 732 of record JBHHVT010000015.1, read on the forward strand.
TATAATCATGAACGATTTTAGAAATTTCACGAACAAAGCGGCACAAGCCATACAGGTTTCGATGGAGCTTGCGGCGGGCTACGGTCATCAGGTGATTACGCCGCTGCATATTATGCATTCACTCATACGGCAAGGCGAAGGACTGGTCGCCTCGTTATTGAACAAAATGGAACGATCCCCGGACCGGCTGGCCGCCGACATCAAAACGGAATTGGAGAAGCTGCCCAAGGTCTCCGGTTCGGAGGGTGTCTATCTTTCGCCGGAAGCCCAAACCGCGCTCGACCGGGCACGCAAGGAGGCGGCCGAATTACATGATGAATATATATCCACCGAACATCTCTTTTTGGGGCTTTTGCCTGATCAGGTTATCGGGCGACTGGTTAATCTGGATAAACAGGACGTATTAAAGGAGCTTGCCGCCCTGCGCGGCAACTACCGGGTGACTGATCCCGGCCCGGAAGGGAAATTTAAAGTCCTGGAAAAATATACACATGATTTAACCAAAATGGCGGCCGATGGAAAAATAGACCCCGTCATCGGCAGGGATGAAGAAATCCGGCGCGTAATGCAGATAATAACACGCAGAACGAAAAATAACCCCGTTCTGGTCGGCGAGCCGGGCACAGGCAAAACCGCAGTCGTGGAATCGCTCGCCCGTAAAATTACCGATGGCGACGTACCGGAAATGCTTAAAAACAAGCGTCTTCTGTCTCTTGATATGGGAGCAATGATCGCCGGCACAAAGTACCGTGGGCCGACGGGCGTCGGCAAAACGGAGCTGGCAAAAGCGCTTGCCGAGTTCATGTTCAACGACGAAAAGGCGCTCATCAGGATAGACATGAGCGAATATATGGAAAATTTTGCCGTCTCCCGTCTTGTCGGTTCGCCGCCCGGCTACGTGGGGCATGAGGAAAGCGGACAGTTAACGGAAAGTGTCCGCAGGCACCCGTTGAGCGTTATCCTGTTTGACGAAATCGAAAAAGCGCACCCGGATGTGTTAAACATTCGCCTGCAGATGCTGGACGACGGACGGCTTACTGATTCAAAGGGCAGAACGATCGATTTCGCCAACACGGTGATAATAATGACCTCCAACATTGCGAGCCGCGAGATCGCCGAGCATGAATACGACCGGTCAAAACAGGAAGAGGCTGTTAACAGGCTGTTGAAACAGGCATTCAAACCGGAGTTCCTGAACCGCATAGACGACATAATAATCTTCCAGCACCTTACAAAAGCAGAGCTGGCGGAGATAGTGGAATTGCAGGTTGCATCCGTTATCCGGCGCCTTGCGGAAAAAGGGATAAAGCTCCAACTGACCAAAGAAGCGTCGGACTATCCGGCGGCCGCCGGCTATGACCATGCCTATGGCGCCAGGCCTCTGAAACGGGTTATACAGCGCGAACTGCTTGACGAACTCGCCTTCAGGATAGTGGAAGGCTCGATTACCGAGGGGGACGCGGTCGAGGTACGCGTAAACGATGCGGGAAAGCTCACCTTTAAAAAAACGGAAGCCGCCGCTATGAGTTAATTGACACGGCCGGCAGATGAAATAGAATAGCGGCGTGGGCGATTAACTCAGCGGTAGAGTGCTACCTTCACACGGTAGAAGCCACTGGTTCGAACCCAGTATCGCCCACCATATTTCCTGTTACCTGATTGCAGGGCAGTCTCTCCCGCGCGAGGTGGGGCTTGCAAAGAAAAATGGCCGGATGGTATTCACCCACCAAACGATTATGGGTTCGTTCGCAAGTTCATTGCCGAGGGACAGCACTCTTCATGCGGAACCACACCGCCCCGCCTTTCGTACCAACCCCGTGTTCGGTTCACCAGCGCAACCGCAGCCAGCATAACCGGCACTTCAATTAAAACTCCCACTACGGTCGCCAGGGCGGCGCCCGATTCAAAACCGAATAGCGATATGGCGACGGCGACCGCCAGTTCGAAGAAATTACTCGCCCCGATAAGGGCAGACGGGCCGGCAACGCAATGGGGTGACCGAACGGCGCGGTTTACAAGATAGGCGAGACCGGAGTTGAAAAAAACCTGAATCAGAATCGGTACGGCAAGCAGAACTATTACTATCGGCTGCCGCAGAATCTGCTCGCCCTGAAAACCGAACAACAGAACAAGCATTAACAGAAGCGCCCCAAGCGATAGGGGGTGAAGAACCCGCAAAGTAAGCTCGAAACGTTCTTTACCCGCATTACCCTTCAGAAGCCGGGCACGCCAGATGTTGGCCAGGATAAGCGGGACAACAATATAAAGAACGACGGAGAGTAGAAGCGTGTCCCATGGCACGGTAATGGACGAAAGCCCAAGGAGAAGCCCGACGATGGGAGCGAAAGCAAAAATCATGATCATGTCATTCAAGGCGACCTGGGTCAGTGTGAAATTAGGTTCGCCCTCAGACAGATTGCTCCATACAAAAACCATTGCGGTGCAGGGGGCGGCGGCAAGAATGATAAGACCGGCGACATAGGAATTGATTTGATCCGCCGGAAGCCACGGTCTAAAGAGGCTATCGATAAAAATCCAGGCCAGAAGCGCCATGGAAAAAGGTTTTACCCCCCAGTTGACAAAGAGCGTGACGCTAACCCCCGGCCAGTATGCCGCAACGGATTTGAGCGCATGAAAATCTACTTTGAGCAACATCGGAATAATCATTACCCAGATAAGCAGAGCCACCGGAATATTCACCTGTGCGTACTCCATGGCGGCGATTGCGTGGAATGGAGCCGGTGCAAAATGCCCTGCGCCAATTCCGACCACGATACAGATTCCAACCCAAATGGTAAGATAACTCTCGAAAAAGCCTATTCCGCTGCCGGCTATCGTTTTTGTTTTTGCTTTGTCTTCCCGGCTCATTTATCTCTCCCCATGTCATAAGTTTCATTGTAAAGCCGCTCAAGGAGGCCGTGGACACGTCTGCGAATTTCGGAACGAGCGGCGCGAAAGGTATTCATGATTTCTTCTTCAGTCCCCTCCGCCTTTGCCGGGTCGGCCAGCGGCCAGTGTTCCTTGCGTACACGGGCCGGGAATACGGGGCACATTTCATTGGCATGACCGCACACGGTGACCAGGTAGTCGAACTCAACATCGTCCAACTCGTCAAGCGTCTTGGAACGATGTCCCGAAATATCCACTCCGGCTTCGGACATAACCTCAACCGCTTTATTGTTGAGCCCGTGTTTTTCGATTCCGGCCGAATAAGGTTCTATTAAATCGTCCATTAAATAACGCGCCCATCCCTCGGCCATCTGACTGCGGCAGGAGTTACCCGTGCATAGAAAGAGTACTTTCAGCTTTTTGCCTGTCGCTTGCATAGTATTTCCGGGTCGGTTTTCAAAATGATTTTAAGTTTCCGCATGTCTTTTCCGGACTCTTCACTGCTCTTTAATGAACGCGATATCCAGTCTAGAGCCGCGCGGACCATGGGGGACGCGTTATCGTCCGCAAGACGGTAATAGGCCCACCGTCCGTCTTTTCTGCTTTCGACGAGCCGTGCCTGCTTAAGAATCGACATATGTTTGGAAACTGTTGATGGCGCCAATCCAAGGAGCTCGATGATCTGGCAAAGGCAGAGCTCATTTCGATTCAGGACAAACAAGGCCCGCAGTCGATTTTCGTCTGAAAGAGCCTTTGTGATTGTAACTAAACCCCGCACTGACATCTCCTATATTTCGCCATATATAGAAATGGTAAACTGCTATCGTCCATCATGTCAAGTACGATATTATTTCGAGAGCTGAAATCGCAGGTATGGGAAAGTTGCGGTTCCGTTATTCAATAAGGAATCAGCTGCTAATAGAGCGTAACTGGGAAATTCCACATGGAGCGGCCTCTCAACCAGTCATGAACCTTTACAATAAAGGGTGTTTAGCGGTCCTCCATAATCGGCACTTCTTCTTGCGGACGTAAATTGTCATCATACTCATCTTCCTGTACATCAGGTACGCCGTTTTCCAGCGCATCTTTAATGGCGGCTACCATCACGTTATGCACCTGGCCCGGATGTTCCTTGAAATGCTTTTTGATGAGGTCCATAAAAAGGTCCCATTTCATATTTATATGGATATATTTCAGGCTCCATCCCAGCTGGTTATCGCCGGTCACCCCAAAAGCGTATACGAACCCATCCAGAACACCCTCCACATAGGATTGCTGATATTTTTCAGACATCTTCAGCCACTTGAAACCTGTCACGCCGACACCACTATCTTCCGCATGGGATACACTGGAAAAGACGAAAACGGCCACAATAAAAATAGCGGTCGCAATCCATTGTAATTTTAGATTTTTCATTATAACTCCTTTGAAAATCCGTTATTTTGGCAAGAATAATACTAAATTCGGAATCACTAAACAAACGGATAACACCGGCCGCCCGTTATAAAAAACCATTTTTTTATATCAATTTGTTGAATTTCAATCATTTTGCTATATTACGTCGTAAATATATTTCAGGGGTTGCGGAATACCGACTAGGGGGCGTAACAGTTGATATCAAGGCGGGAAACATTCAGGATAGAGGTCCCTTATTACGTTGAGGCCTACGTTACACTCGGCCCGGGACATTACTCCAGACAGAGGGTTTTGGACATCAGCGGCACCGGTCTGAGCTTTATATCCGGACGGAAAATAAATACAGGTGAAAAAAGAAAAATTCAACTGCACTTCCCATTCATATTCGATTCGCTATCACTTGAAATCGAAGTAGCAAGAGTATCCGTAAATAAGCAGCCTTCCGTCGGCGGAAAGAAACCGGGTAAAAAATGGGATCTCTCCTGCCGATATGTAAACCAGTCTATAGCGCGGGAAAGCGCCATCTTTCGATTTGTGCGATTTTTGGAACGGCGTGAGATAGCCTATAGAAGAAATGGTTTGCACAGGGTGGATATACCGGAGGACCTGCGGCTTTTCCTGGCTTACGGTGAAGAATGGTACAGAATAAAGCACAAGGTAAAAAACCTCAGCGAAAACGGGCTGCTTTTCGAATCGTATTCCAGGTTGGAACCGGGAACCGGCAAAACGGCCTATCTCGGATTTCCCTGGTCAAATGAGCTGCAAAGGCTCTCAATTGGCGTGGTCCGTGTATCTGACAATATAATGAAGTTTGAACAATCTGACAGAGCCGCCTATGATGTCGGCTGCCGGCTTGAAAACCTCCATCAGCAGACTCAGGAAAAGCTTCACGACGAGATAAATCATATGCAAAAATATGGCGTATCACCCAAAAAGAGAGTCCGGTCCGCCGTACGCGCTTTACGGACCGACAATTAGCTGGCAATATATTTAATATTAAGCGGCACAAACGACCGACTGTCCGATAAATATTAAAGGCAGTCGATGCGGTTATGAAATATAAGAAAATAACATTTCCACAAGATGAACAGGCCCATGACAACATTATTGAATGGTGGTATTTCAATGGAAATTTAAAAGACGCAAAGGGAAATAAATACGCCTTCATGGACTGCCTGTTTAAGGTAGATGTAAATCGTGTAAACATACCATTTTTGAAATTACCTTTTAAGACAGCCTATTTCTCCCATTCGCTTTTATCGGATATAAAAAATAATAAGTTTTATCCCGAAGTTAATCCCCTATCCGTCATATCTACGGATAGCTTTTCAAAATCGTTGCTTTTTATAAATTACGCAAACCCTTCCCTGGAGGGTTATACAAATTATGTAATCGAAAATATCGAAAAATCAAAGTACCATATAAAAACCAGCGATATTGACTTAATACTTACTTCGACAAAAAAGCCCTTATTGGAGGGAGGCAAAGGGTTTGTGGATCTGAACCCGGATAAAACCTATTACTATTCACTAACCAGTTTAAAAACCAAAGGAAGAATAAGAATTAGAGGCAACTGGATAGAGGTTACAGGAAAATCATGGATGGACCACCAGTGGGCGGATGTTCCATATAATGAAAACAGATGGACATGGTTCTCAATACAGTTAAGGAACAGTACGGAAATCGTCTGTTTTGAATATGACGATGGAAAAAACAAAACAAATCTTGCAAGCATCTCCTATCCGGATAACAGACAAAATCATGTATCCGACGTCATATTTAATCCTTTAAAAAATAAATGGAGAAGCAATAAAACAGGAACAACGTATCCTCTTTCTTGGGAAACCAGCATTCCTTCGGAGAACATCGCCCTGAGCGTCGAACCGTTAATCAGTCATCAAGAGATAAATTTCGGGACGATTAATTATTGGGAAGGGCCGATAAAAGTAAAGGGGGAAATTAACAAGAAAAAAGTTGAAGGTGAAGGGTTTATGGAGCTGGTCGGTTATCCTTCCGATTATACAAAAATAAGATTTTTAAGAGATGAAACCGCAAGGATAATAAAAATATCCTCTTCTTACATTACAAATGAAATTAAAAAACGAAAAGTTGTTAGCGACATTATAAAAAAGATTGAAAGAATAAAATAAATATTTTCAGCATCTACTGTTTTTCGTTCCCGACGGCATTTTTTCCGGCATGCCTATTTTCCGGTACACCCTGGGTGTCCGCACCAGCGCCGGCATCGCGCTTCCACGCGCAGCCTGGTTATTGGTAGCCGGTAAAATCCGGCATGGACATTTCAAACTGCTTATACGAGGCGGGCGGCTTAAATAAAGCGCTTGAAAGTTTTTTCTCCTCGATCTTGGTTACCTCCTGACGGGCGACCTCCTTACCGCTTTTATCGTAGGTAACGGTTTTTAACGGAGTAAGTATGTTTCCGTCCAGATTATGCGAAAGCACTTTAACGGAGGGGATTTCTTTTGTAACCCACATCTCCATCTTGCCTTCCGTGCTTTTCATTTTGTACAGCTCGCACTTGTAACCCAGAATTTTTTCCATTTTACCGGTTTTTACGGGCGGCGTTTCATTGAGACCGCTTCCCTCATCGTCCGCCAGCGGCGTAACGGCGTACTGTTTCATCTGCGGTATTAGCGTGTAAAGTTTTTTGCTTTCGAAATCCTGGATTGTTATCGCACTTCCCTGCCCGCTTCTCATCTCTATCCGCATGATTTTCGGTTTGACAAAATAGATCATCTGCACATCGCCGTCCGAGGATTTGGTGTCCATATGGATAGTGCCTTCGAATTCCCCCGCGGCCGCCGCCGGACCGGTAATAAATGGCGCGCAAGTTAGTGCGGAAATGACAAGCAATAAATTCAGACGCATGAAGGGTCTGGGCGAGGCTCTCATCGTACTATTCCCAATAAGGTATTGATGGTTAAATATATACCACAGCCGCTATAACTTGAAAAGGCGTCTGTAAGCGGTTAAAAGTTAACGATGCAAACAAGCTGTTCCGAGAAGGCGATTGAGGAGTTAAAGAGAGCCGCGAAAATCGTATCGACCGATCCCGCCGACCTGATTTTATATTCATACGATGCGGCGAAAATATCACACAGGCCGGACTGCGCGGCGTTCCCAACTTCCACGCAGGAGGTGTCGGAGCTTGTAAAAGTGTGCGACGCGCACAATATCCCGATTACGCCGCGCGGCGCCGGAACGGGCTATACGGGCGGTTCGGTACCTGTAAACGGCGGTCTGGTGATAGCGCTCGGCCGGATGAACCGGCTTTTGGAAATCAACAGGGAGGAGCTTTACGCGGAGGTGGAGCCGGGGATCGTAAATTACGACTTCGGGCAGATGCTGGCAAAGGAGTCCCTTTTTTATCCGCCCGACCCGGCAAGTCTTAAAAGCTCCACCATCGGCGGTAACGTTATGACAGGCGCGGGCGGACCGAGCGCGGTCAAGTATGGCGTCACACGCGACTATGTGATGGGGCTTACCGTCGTTATGCCGGACGGCGGGATACTGGAAACCGGAATCAAAACCGCCAAAGGGGTCGTGGGGTACGATCTGACGCGCCTTATGGTCGGTTCCGAAGGAACACTCGGGATAGTGACAAAAATCCGCCTGAGGATTTTGCCGCTACCGGAGCGTGTGGTGACGGCGATGGCGGTTTTCGACGAACGCAAAGAAGCTATCGACGCGGTAACAGCCGTGTTGGGCGAGAGGCTCACACCGCGCACGATGGAGTTTATCGACCGCACAGCAATAAAGTGTGTGGAGGAATACATCAATAGCGGCCTGCCTGTAGATGCGGGAGCCATGCTGTTGCTCGAAACGGATGGCAGCGAACAGTCAGCGCGTGAGGAGATGGAAAAAGTTAAGTCGGTCTGCACATCCTTCGCCGCGCGGAGTTTCGCCATCGCTCAAAACAGTAAAGAGGCCGACGAGATGTGGCGCGTAAGGCGCTCCATATCGGCATCGTTGCCGCGGCTGCGCCCGACCAAAATAAACGAAGATATTACGGTGCCGCGACATCGCATAGCGGAACTTATGGAAAGACTTGACGAAATCTCCAAAAGGAGCGGTCTGCCGATAATAAACTTCGGGCATGCGGGGGACGGCAACATTCATGTAAACGTGATGACGGATAAAAACGATGAAAAAGAGTACCGGCTGGCGCTGGAGACTATCGATAAAATTCTCGACTTGACTCTGGAACTCGACGGTACCCTGTCCGGCGAACACGGTATCGGGCTTGTGAAAATGCCTTATATCGCCAAGGAAATAGGGGTGTACGGGGTGGAGATTAGCAAAAAATTAAAACATGCTATCGACCCTAAAAATATCATGAACCCTGGCAAGATATTCCGGTAATTGAAGGCGGCGGGTATCAACACAGTAAGAAGGGAGATACCGATAATCTTCCTGCTTTATTCTTTGGCGAACTTCCTTTTTTTAATCCATAACGGGATTGTTGTTGACGACTGGTACAACAATCTTATAGGAGACGACGCCATTATCTACCATAACCTTGCGGGCGGAAGGCCGTGGTTCGGTTATGCGGCGCTTCCAATTTTCCCGCTGGACGATATTTTTTCCGGCACCGCAGTTTATCTGCACAGGATTTTTGTCTTTACTTTCTTCTTTATATCCGCCGTGCTGTTTAACAGGATCCTTGCGAGAATTGAAGAAATCACGCCACATGCGCGTTTTGTAATGACGCTGTTTTTCGCTACTTTGCCGTACTTTAATGCAAAGATATTCGTCTCCATGTGGCTTTACCCATTTTGCTACATGATTTTTTTTCTCGCGTTTTATCTCCTGCCATACAGGCAAAATGCTGCCGTCCGTCTTTTATCGCTTTTACTATTCAGCCTGTCGTTCCTGGTCCAGTCTTTTCTGGCTTTTTTCGGACTAGTGTTCATATACTTCCTTTATGAAAAGAAGGAAGAAGCGTTTGAAATTTACAAAAACAGGAAATTCCGGCCGGGATTTGTCGAAATCGGATGGAAGATAATCCGTAGACAGCCGGACTACTTTTTCCTGCCGTTTATTATCTGGTTCCTGCAAAGAACTTTCTACCCGCCGTTCGGCGAGTATAGCAGCTACAACGCCATTACCGCACATACGCTGCTCAAAGCGCCGCTTGTTATGCTGGTTACGTTTTTTAACACACCGTTTGAAACGGTAGTGGTTCCGCTGAAGTATCTAATAAACGGATCCGGCTTAACAGTTCTGGCGGCGGCACTGTTGTCTGGCCTAATATATTTTGCAGTTCATAAACTCGGCGGTAATAAATGGAAAGAAGGCAAAGGCAGTACGGACAGTGTCTTTATCTTGTTCGGTCTATTCGCATTTTTCCTGGCCATTTTCCCCTATGCCGTCGCGGGCAAAGCCGTACCGTCCCTTCTCAGTTGGGCAAATAAAAATTATCTGTTAATGCCGGCCGGCATGAGCTTCCTTTTGTACTACGGTCTCAGCAGGTTTACCGCCCTGCTAAAACCCTCAGCGAGGCGGATTGTAATGGCTACTGCCTGCTCTATCTTGCCCGCGCTGTTTATCGTTTATAGCGCGACGTATTGGATTGAGTACAACATTGCATGGTTCAAACAGCTTGCGCTTGTGGAAAATTACAGGCAAAGCCAAACTGTAAGGGAAAACGACATTTTCCTGATGGTCGATACGACAACAGATTTAAACGCGATGGACAGGGCCAACTTTCTCTTTTACGAATATATGGGTCCGTTAAACATCGCGTATCCGGGAATGGTAAAGTTCGCCGCCCATGCCGATACCTATAAAAGGCTTCAAGCCGGCAAAACACGGCTTCACGAAAGGTTTACGGCCGGCGGTTTCGGATACGAAGGTTCGAACTACTACCTGAAAGATTTTTCACTTAATAAACCCGTCTACTACCTTGTGATTAAGAAGGGTTCGTTAAAGGTAGCGGGACTATGGGATGTAATCGATTTAAAATTACTTCAATTTTCAGACGAAAAATCGTTCAAGGCAAAGATACTGAAGTTTATCAGTATAGAGACGATAAAACTGGAAGAGTGGAAAAACAGCAAATGGAAAGACTTTAATATTCCGCAACCTGAACTGTCGATTTTAGAGAAGTTAAAAAGAAAGGTAACGAGTTCGTCTTAGCGGCGCTGATAAGCTCTTTGATAAAGAATCGGCATGAATTTATAGTGAATCCGGTTTTTTTATTATTTTATTTATGGTTCTGAAAGGGAAACGTATTATTTTGAACTCAGATTTTATTGATGACGGCCTTTCATAAGTGAGCGTAACTTTACTCGCGCTTACGCTGAATGAAATTGACGGCATTAAGGTGATAATGCCTCAAATTCCAACCGATTGTATCGATCAGATAATTATTGTGGACGGCGGCTCGACGGATGGAACCGTGGAATGGGCCGGGGATAACGGCTATGAAGTATATATCCAGAAAAAAAAGGGAATCCGCCACGCCTATCTGGAAGTGATGGAAATGGTTAAAGGCGACGTAATCCTTTCGATCAGTCCGGACGGCAATTGTCCTCCGGAAGCAATCCGACCGATAGTCGACAAGATGAAGGAAGGTAACGATTTGGTTATCGGTTCACGCTACCTGGGAGATGCCGAAAGCGAGGATGACGATATCGTCACCGGGTTTGGAAACTGGCTGTTTACGCGCACCGTAAACTTGCTTCATGGGGCGAACTTCACGGATGCCATGGTTATTTTTAGAGCGTTTAAAAAGAAGCTGGTTTACGAACTGGACCTCCATAAGGAAGAATCGTACAGGCTTCCCGAAAGGCTTTTCCATACTGTTGTAAGCTGGGAACCTTTGATGTCCGTCAGGGCCGCGAAAATGAAAAAGAGGATAGCGGAGGTCCCGGTTGGAGAACCGCCTCGGATTGGCGGTCACAGAAAGCTGCAGATTTTCCGATGGGGGGCGGCATATTACTTCCAGTTTTGGCGGGAACTGTGGTTCTGGAGGCGGTAGACGCTTTAATAAAGTGGCCGCATCCGGCTGGCGCGGCATCGGACCGGGCAAAATACCTCATATAACCCAAGAGATTTCGGTTAGCGGGGCAAGGGCAGCCGAAAACATCTCATCCACCCTGTTTTCCACCGCTTTGCCATAAAAGGGGCTTTACATCCTACCAAACGCCGTGATATATATTTTTACCGTCTGCTTGGGGTAAGACACTTATTTAGGAGGGAGAACGAGGAGGATGAGCAAAGAGTCTGCGTCCGAACTATCCAGAAGGCGGTTTTTCAATTTTGTCGGCTGGGGTTCCTTCGCCACATTCTTGGGCGGCATGGGTGCCGCAACAGCGAAATTCTTTTATCCGGGCGTCCTCTATGAGCCACAGTCCACGTTTAACGCCGGTAAGCCGGAGGATTACGTAGCGCCCGCCGAAGGTGAAACGGTTGTCGTCGACGAACGCTGGAAAGAAAAACAGCGGGTATGGATAATGCGGAATAAAAACGGCATGTACGGACTGGTAGCAGTCTGCACTCATCTTGGCTGCACGCCGAACTGGTTCTCCGCGGAGTCGGTTTTTAAATGCCCTTGCCACGGAAGCGTGTTTAACGTTGAGGGGGAGCCTGTAGCCGGTCCCGCTCCCGAACCGCTTTACCGGCCCAAAATCACTCTAGCGCCGGACGGCTCCATGATCTTCACCACCGGACTCCTTGGAATACGCCGATCGGACATGCAGTCCGTAAAAAAATACGCCGATGTCTACTGGCACGACGACGAAAAAGAATACCTTATAAAACCGCCCCTGTTCCTGCCTTTGGAAACCTGATACACCGCCGAGATAACCATGGAAAAAGAAAGCAAATCATCGTTTAAAAAACTGCTGGATTTTATCGGTAATTTCCTTACGGATAACGCCATTTACAAGGCCATCTTCCGTACCGGTTACCCGAACACCGCTCTAAAGCGGATGGCCGTCATGCGCTCCAGTTTTGTTATGCACATATTCCCCACGAAAGTAGGGAAACACGGCCTGAGGCTGAGTTACTCCTGGTGCATGGGTGGAATTACCTTTTACCTTTTCCTTTTGCTTACCATCACCGGAATATTGCTGATGTTCTACTACGTCCCGGATGAAAACAGGGCCTTTCACGACATGAAAGACCTTCGTTTCATGGTTCCCTTCGGCATCGTACTGCGAAACATGCACCGATGGGCGGCGCACGGAATGGTTTTTGCCGTTATGCTGCACATGATACGGGTGTTTTATACAGGGTCCTACAAACCGCCCCGCCAGTTAAACTGGGTGGTGGGCGTCGGACTATTGCTGGCAACCTTTTTACTCAGCTTTACCGGCTATCTCCTGCCGTGGGATCAGCTCGGTTTCTGGGCCGTCACCGTCGGCACGAACATGGCTTCGTCCACACCGCTGATCGGATACGAAGGCCCGTTCCACGAACTGCTTGGGGTGAAAATAAATAGCGACATAAGGTTCGCCCTCATCGGCGGAACCCGGATAGGCGCTAACGCGCTGGTGCGGGCGTACGTCTGGCACTGCGTGGCGTTGCCGCTCATTATTACGTTTTTAATGATTTTTCATTTTTGGAGAATACGTAAGGACGGCTTCTCCGGGCCGTTATAAACAGACTGGTGAATTATGGAAATTAAAAACAGACCTGCCAACGCGGACTACATGCTGATGAATAAGCCGTCCTACCCGCGCGTATCGTCGTGGCCGAACCTGGTATGGATTATTTTCCTTATGATGATTTTCATCACGATCGTGATGTGGGCGGTTGCGTTTTTAGTCAACGCGCCGCTTGAAGAGATGGCGGAGTGGGCAAAAACGCCAAATCCGGCAAAGGCGCCCTGGTACTTTATCGGTCTTCAGGAACTGCTGGTCTATTTCGACCCGTGGATAGCGGGTGTCATGATACCCCAGCAGATACTTGTCGGCTTGGCGCTCATACCGTTCGTGGACGTATCACCACTTGAGCAGGGTAAATACAGCTTCAGCAAACGACGCTTTGCCGTAACGGTATTTACATTCGGAATGGCTTTCTGGTTTGTACTGATAATTGTGGGACAGTTCCTGCGCGGCCCCAGCTGGAACATCTACTGGCCGATCATCGACTACGACCTGGGAGGTAATACATGGGTGCGCGAAGGAGTGCATCTGAAGGAAGTTGCCAGCGGGCTGAAATCATTGCCGCTGGGAACAGGGCTTGCGCTTTTAATCGGATTCGCCGGTATCGGTATGATCGGACCCGTTCTTATTCCACGTATTTTTCCAAAATTGCGGATTAGCAAAATGATACAGGAATACCTGAACGCGCTTGGCCCCATCAGGTATATCATCGTCCAGAGCAATGTACTGCTGATTACGGGCGTCGTGGGAAAAGTTTTTCTACGGTTAGTGCTGCATATTAAATACGTTATCGAAACCCCATGGTTCAAAATCTAGATCAAACATGCTGATAAACCAGCTTGTCATTGGTATCCTGCTCGTAAACGTCCTCGGGATGATTTTTCTCTGGAAACGTAATCAGAATCTCTTGTACTCCATGTTCGGTTTTTCTTTGCTTTCGCTTCTCGCAATTACCGTTGCCAAAGACTTCACCACCGAGTGGCGGAGCTATCAAAAACAGTTTATCCGGATGCAGATAGAAAAGACGAAAGATCCGGAACTCATGGCAAAAATCAGAAAAACACCTCTGCGGATAAAGCAGATATGGAATAAAGAACTGGACATTGCGGACAGATGCACCACGTGTCATCTTGCGATAGACAATACGCTTTTCAAGAACGGTCCCGAACCTTTCCGCTACCACGAGGCGGCAAGGGAACACGACTTCGGAAAAATCGGCTGTACGATATGTCATGGAGGCCAGGGAAGGGCCACGGAAACGCACGACGCCCACGGCAGGAATGTCGTCCATTGGGATTTCCCCATGCTGGAACTGAACATGGTCGAGCTGTCATGTCCGCGGTGCCACTCGGAAATTTACAGACCAGGCTATCGGCTTAAAGGCGCAAAGTACCTGAATATGGCAAACAATCTTTCAGTTAACGCTCCAAACGGGCCGAGATGCGTCGGCTGTCACCCTTTACTCGGCGGCGACCGGGAAACCGTACCCAGTGAAAGGTGGACGGGCGTCATCGCGCCCGACTTGTCAATTTACGGCAAGAGCAGCGATCATGAATTCGAGCAGGCGCACGACATGACTAATGTGAAAGGAGAATACAGTAAATACGGATGGACGAAAGCCCACTTCCTGAACCCGGAAAAAATCGTACCGGGCGACGAGAAAACAGGTAAGCTTCCGACCATAATGCCCAACTTCAAACTGAGGGATGAAGAGGCACACGCGCTTTCCTTATTCGTCATGACTATGAAGCCAAGCGATATGCCTGCAAAATATTGGTACAAAGAACCGAAGAAAAAAGCGGAAAATGTACCTGAAAACAATGACTTATTATAGACCCTGAGTCATGCTTCGCCGTTACCGTGCAACAAGTGATGATTTTGGTTGTACCTGGCCGTCGTTATGAAGGATAATTAAATGGAGTTCTTTTTACATCAGACAGAACAATACAGAAACGCAAAATTTTGTGAAAGGTGACATCAAATGAGTAAGCGAATATATGACTTTGTTTACGACCCACAAACATATAAAGGCGTTCCGTGCCAAACCAACTGTCCGGTGCATACGGATGTTGAAGGTTATATAAAATTGATCGGAGAAGGCGACTTCGAGGGTGCGCACCGACTAATTCGCGAAACTAACCCATTCCCCGCCGTTTGCGGCAGGGTCTGCCAGCACTACTGTGAAAAGGGCTGCAACCGCCGGATGATAGACGATGCGCTTGCGATCAAGTACCTCAAGCGGACGGCAACAGATTACACACGGCATTCGTTCGAACTGCCGGACCAGGTATACAATACACTTGAGCGTGTTGCCGTCATCGGGGCGGGTCCCGCCGGTCTCACGGCCGCGCACGATCTCGCAAGGATGGGGTACCGCGTAACCGTGTTCGAGTCTTTGCCAAAACCGGGCGGTATGCTGAGATACGGCATACCGGCCTATCGACTGCCACGGGAAGTCATCGATTACGAAGTGGAATACATAAAAAGGCTTGGCGTCGAAATACGCTGCAACGTAAAGGTCGGCGAGGACATTCATTTCCACGAGTTGCAGGATGAGTTCAAGGCGATCCTTATCGCGGCCGGCGCGCACAAGGCGGTCAAGCTGAAAGTTCCCGGTGAGGAGTTCAATGGCGTTTACCACGGAGCTACATTCATGCGGCTCGTCAATATGGAAGAGAGCGTACCACCGATGATCGATAAGACCGTGGCGGTTATCGGCGGCGGGTTTACGGCGATGGACGTATCGCGCTCCTGCATCAGGCTCGGCGCAAAGAAGGTTTACGTAGTTTACCGCAGGACGAGAAACGAAATACCGGTAAACGAGCAGGAAATTATTGAGGCCGAAGAGGAAGATATAGAATTCCGTTATCTAGAATCTCCAATTGAAGTGGTGAGTAGTGACGGAGAAAACGTATCCGGCATAAAGCTCATTAATAACGAGCTCGGCGAACCGGACGCCAGCGGACGAAGAAGGCCGGAGCCAGTGAAAGGTTCAGAGTACGTGCTGGATTGCGATTACGTTATGCCGGCCGTCAGTCAGGCGCCGGACATGTCGTTCATTAAGGAAAAATCGGGCTTGCGGCTTACGAACTGGGGCACCGTAAACGTGGAAGACAAGACATTCGCAACAAGTCTGCCCGGCATATTCGCCACGGGCGACTTCATTACCGGCACCAGGGATGTAATAGTCGTCATAGCGGATGGTCATAACTCCGCCATAGCAATCGACGCCTATCTGAGGGGCGAAGAAGCCGATTTCAGCGCAAAAACCGGCGTAAGAACGGAGGAGAACGCCAAAACGGTAAAGGCCTCCATGTATGACATCATACCGAGGCACGTACCGGAAACAATCCCGATAAAAACACGACTCAATACATTCGAAGAGGTGGAACGCCCCTTTACACCGCAGGAAGCGATGATCGAGGCGGCACGCTGTTTCCAGTGCAGCCATACATGGACCTATGAGTCCGATACGTGCATACTCTGCCTCAACTGCGTTGACGTCTGCCCGCAGGCCTGCCTGTCGATGGCCAAGCTGTCTGAACTTCAATTCAACCGGCTGTACAATGAGAATATCAGCATGAAAGAACAGGGGATAAAAGGCATCGAAATAGACAGGGACCTTTGCATACGCTGCACGTTCTGTGAACAGGTCTGCCCGACGGATTCGATATCGTTCACATGCCACAGTGTACCGAGCGCTGGTTTAGTAAAAAAATAAAGTTGTGACCACGGATGGATAATTATGGGAGAGATACATGATTAAAGTTAAAGACAGGGTGTCCAGGAGTTTGCATACTTTAAGCACAGGCACGTCAGCGCTCGATACCGCAAGATTTTTTCTGGAACACAAAATAGGCTCGGTTTTCATCAGGCAGGATGATGATATCGTGGGAATAATCACCGAATCGGACCTTGTGCGAAAAGTAATGGCGCTGAACAAACCGTCGGCCGACGTTATCGTGGATTCGGTAATGACCAAGTCCTTAATCTCCGTCGATATAGAGGAGTCTCTCACCAAGGCGGGCGACACGATGGACCATAACCACATCCGCCACCTGGGCGTAACAGAGGGTGGAAAGATTGTCGGCGTTATCTCCGTTCGCGACCTCATCCATCCGATCTATACAGACGGAGAGGGCTGGTAAAAAGAACGGGCGGGCATTCCTTGCCCCGCCAACCATCCGTTATGCCTCATGTCGCGGCGGAAATCCGTGCCTCTTAACTTACTCCTCTGCATCAAAATGGGAGTAT
>JBHHVT010000016.1:0-17322 GCA_046754425.1 Nitrospinota bacterium
TTCTGGAAAAAGTTCTCGTCAACCTAAAAGTGTGGAGCTCGACCTTTCCTCTTAGGTAATCATGAGCCGTGAGTTCGTCGAACGGTCGAAAGAATGACGATGATCTATCCTCAGGAGGAACTTTCGGCCTGGGCCGTGTCGGTCCGGGTCGAAGCGGCATCGGCGGTTTCGGCAGGTTCCTTTGCGATTTCTTTGCTGTACTTGCACTCTTTTTCGGGGCAGTTTAACTTTATTACGTCTTTATTTCTGGAGGCGGCGTAAACGAGATATTTTCCGCCGCACTCGGGGCAGGGTTCGTTTACCGGTTTTTGCCAGCTTGTAAAGTCGCATTTAGGATAGTTTGTACAGCCAAAAAATGTGCGCCCTTTCTTTGTACGGCGCGACACGACTTCACCACCGCACTCTTTCGGGCATTTAATGCCGAGCGAAATCGGTTTGGTGGTTTTGCACTCGGGATATTTTGAACAAGCCATGAATTTTCCGAACCTGCCGTTTCGCAGAACCATATCCGAACCGCACTCGGGGCATTTTTCGTCCGTCTTTTCGGGTTCGGAGCCGACATCGCCGTTTTTCGATACCGGTTTAGTATTTTTGCATTCAGGATAGTTGGAGCAGGCCATGAACTTTCCAAACCTGCCGAACTTGATAATCATGTCCGCTCCGCATTTATCGCATATTTCGTCCGTCTTGATTTCAGCTTTTACCTTTTTCATATTTTTATGCGCGGCTTCAAGAGCCTCGGCAAACGGACCGTAAAACTCTTTTAAAAGCGTAACCCAGTCCTTATCGCCTTCTTCAACCTTATCCAGGTTTTCTTCCATCTGCGCCGTGAACTGTACGTCCAAAATCGTGGGGAAGTGCTCCATAAGGAGTTCCGTGATAAGCCTGCCGAGTTCCGTTGGGTGGAGCCTTCTTTCTATCGATTCGGCGTAGTCGCGCGACTGTATTGTGCTCATTATGGCCGCGTATGTACTCGGCCGGCCGATGCCTTTTTCCTCAAGGTCGCGGATAAGCGTAGCTTCGGAATAACGGGGCGGCGGCTGTGTGAAATGCTGGTTTGGAGTAATCTCTTCGAGATTCAGCTCGTCTCCCTGCTCAAGGGGGGGGATTATGTTTTCCTCGTCCTTTTTGATGTCCTGATAAACTTTCAGGAAGCCTTCAAATTTCAGCCGCGTACCCGTGGCTCGCAAAAGATATTTGCCTGCCACTACATCAAGGGTCGTTCCCGTGTTGATGGCCGGTTTCATCTGGCTTGCCACAAACCGTTTCCAGATAAGGTCGTACACTTTGAATTCGTCGGCCGAAAGATACTGTTTCACCGATTCGGGCGTTTTGAGTACGGTCGTGGGGCGGATAGCCTCATGCCCTTCCTGCGCCGATTTCTTGCTTTTATATTGATTGGGTTTATCGGGCAGGTAGTTATCGCCGGCCTCGGTTTTAATGTATTCCCTCACTTCGGCAACCGCTTCGTCCGCTATCCGCGTCGAATCGGTTCTCATGTATGTAATAAGTCCCGCCGCCTCCGCCCCGCCCGTATCCATACCTTCGTAAAGCTTTTGCGCTATTCGCATGGTCCTGCCTGCCGAATAGCCCAACCGAACCGATGCGGCGGATTGAAGCGTGCTGGTGATAAACGGCGGTGACGGGTTTCTTTTTTTGTCCTTTATGGTTAGCGATTTTACCGAGAGTTTTTCCTTTTTTATCTCCTCGACCGCATTTTTAGCGTCCGTTTCATTATCAATCTCGAACTTCTCGCCGCCTATATGGTGCAGTTTTGCCTCGAAACCTTTTTTATCCTTGGGCAGATGTCCGGCGGCCGTCGGTGAAACAGGCGCAAGCAGGCACTCTATCGACCAGTATTCTTTTTGTACAAATGCCTCTATCTCTTTTTCCCGTTCGAGAATAAGCCGCATCGCGACGGACTGCACCCTCCCGGCCGAAAGGCCGCTTCTGACCTTTTCCCACAGGAGAGGGCTGAGCTTGTACCCGACGAGCCTGTCCAGCGCCCTTCGCGCCTGCTGGGCGTAGACAAGATTTTTTGCGATATCAGTTGGTTTTTCTATCGCCGCTTGCACGGCCTTTTTGGTAATTTCATTAAAACTGATTCTATAAATTTCGCCTTTGTAGTCTATTGCGTCGAATATGTGCTGTGCGATGGCCTCTCCCTCGCGGTCCGGGTCGGGGGCTAGGTAAACGATATCGGCCTTTTTGGCGGCCGCTTTCAGCTCTTTTATGATTTTTGCTTTTCCTTTGATGGTAATAAACTTCATCTGGAAATCGTGATCCACGTCCACTCCCAGTTTGCTTTTGGGCAGGTCGCGCACGTGCCCTATGGATGCTTTTACATCGAAATTTCTACCCAGGTACCTTCGTATCGTGTTCGCCTTTGCCGGCGACTCAACGATTACCAGGTATCTTTTCGATTTGGATTTTCGTGCTTTCGTCGATTTTGCTTTTGCCATACCCGGTTTGTAATAAAGAAGTTTTAAGAATATTTCAAGTTTATTTTTTTGTCGTGTTGATTTTTAAGTTTTAAAAAATATTTTTAGGGTATAATTCAAATTCTGATAAATAATACAATAAAACATAATATGGAACAATCGGAAATAAAAGTTCTCGCCGTAGACAAAGACAAAAAGTCTATTTCCTCCATCAAAAAAGCCATGGCAAAAGATAAGTTCGAAGTTGTCGCGGTACAATCCCAAAAAGAAGCCGAGGAATTACTAAACGAAAATAATGTTGACCTGATTATCGCCGACAGCAGAGTCTCCGGCGGCGGGATAAAAATCATAGAAATGGCGAAAGAGCAAAGGCCGCAAACTGCCGGACTGCTTTTGATTGGCGAAAAGGCGAAAAAAGGAAAGGACGTAATAAATGCCTTTGCCGAAGGCAGGATAGACTTTTTTATTAATAAACCGATTAACGATAAAGAACTTACACGTTTTGCCGAACTGGCTGTGGCGCAGTGCGCAGTCGGCAAGAAAAGCACCTCGACTACCGCTGATGAAAGCGGGATGGAACTCGAAAATATTAAAAAAGAACTTGAACAGGCGAATGAAAAAATCACCGCTTACACAAGAAAAATAGGGGTTCTTACGCTCACTGACGTTGACACGAAACTTTATAACAGAAAATATTTTGAAGAAAAACTCAATGACGAGTTTGAAAGGTCGATGCGTTATAACTCCCCCCTTGCCCTGATTGCGCTTAATATTGATGAATTTAAAAAGATTAACGAAGAGCACGGCTCCTCTTTTGGGGACGAGATAATCAGGGAAATTGGCGGCATGCTGAAAAGCGTCAAACGCAACAGTGATGTTGTCGCCAGATTCGGCGGAGTGGAGTTTGCTGTTTTACTGCCGGAGATTGGAATTGACAACGCGAAGGCCGTCGCGGAGCGTTTCCGACAGGCGGTCGAGAGCAGGCAAATGATGGTTGATGGAAAAACCGTGAAGATTTCCACAAGCGGCGGCGTCGCGGCATTCCCGAGTGAGGCTATAAACTCGCCGGGCGATCTCCTTCAAAAGGCAGGCGAAGCCTTGCAGCATGCAATAGGCATCGGCATGAACAGGGTCGTTGTGCAAACAGCACATGGAATGGTCGCCATGGGCGAAGGTGAAACGGTTACGGTCGAAGAAAAGGCGGAGATAAAAAGATCTATCGTGGATTTCGTCAGCACAAACGTGAACCTTGAAGAGATATGTTCTTATCTGCTCTCCGAAATCAACAGGTATTTTGCCAGGGATCCCAAATCGTTTTACGGTTCGGTGTATGTTGTGCAGGATTCCGGCAACCTAAGTATTGTCAGCTCCTTCGGAAGGCTATCGAAACCGGTGGACGTTGAAAATTTAACGCGTAACGCCGCCTATTCAGGCATGTCCATGGTAACGAAGGCCGGCGACAGGGAACACCCGTTTTCAACCATTCCGATCCTGGGCACCGCGCGGTCGCTGAACAGGCACGCACTGGCCGTCTTGAACATCAATAAGGTGGTAAGGGACAGGGAATATTTCAATAACCTGCTGGACTCAATTACAATTGCGCTGCGCGATGCGGCCATCAGACAGGATATAGACGAACTTACAAAGGTAATTCGCGGGATGTGACAACCGCCCGTGGCGGCCCATTGCAGGTATTTGTCAGTCCTCTTTATAAGGTTTTTCGACGGCAACAGTCTCTTCCGTCTTTGCCGCCGGTTGTTTGTTTACAACTACCCGTGAAGGCCGCACCACCCTGTCAAACAGCTTATATCCGACGCGTTGCTCATCGATTATTACGTTGTCCTCCATTTCAGGTTCGTGGGTTACGGAAAGCGCTTCATGAAGAGAAGGGTCGAACTTTTTACCGAGTGCTTCTATCGGTTCCAGATGGTAGTTTTTCAGGACTTTTTTCATGTCGCCAAGCGCCAGATCAACGCCCTGCCTTAGAGGATCGTCTTCGGGAGCGTATTTTAGTGCAAGCTCCAGGTGGTCGACTACTGTAAGAAGCTCTGAAATCAAAGGCATCGAGGAGTATTTTAAGTCGTCTCGCTTTTGCTTCTCGATTCTTTTACGCGCGTTATCAAAGTCGGCTCTCTGACGCAGCATTTCATCGTTAAGTTTTTCCAGCTCATCCCGCAGTTTTTCCGCCTCCCGCTCAGCCGCATCCGTTACTAGTTCCTCTGTAGGCTGTTTAGGAGGAATAATATCGACTTTTGGTTTATGCATGTCTTTATGTTTTGTTTTTTTACTCATGACTGAAGACTTATTTTTTCAAGCGCACCGGTCAAATATTCCAGCAGGGAAAAGATGTAGGCGTAATCCATTCTGCGCGGCCCGATTACACCCAGTGCTCCGTCCCAGTTGCTGTCGTGGCCGCAGTTGGCCGTGACTAGAGAACATTCCCTAAAGCCATCATATCCCAGCTCGGAACCGATGTTTACTTCCACCTTTTCAGAGGACAGACATTTATCCAGGAGCTCTATAAGCCGTTTTTTTTCCGCAAGCGCGTTAAACAGTATTTTCAGTTTCCCCGAGTCCTTTTTAAACTCCGGCTGGTCGAAGAATTTTGTTACGCCGCTGATTATCAATTCTTCGCCACCCCGTTGTTTAACAAGCATATCCTGCAGCGCCAACGCCCTTGCCTTGAGTCTTTTTATTTGAGCTTTTTCACGTATAATTTTCTTTTTTAGATTTTGTCGGATCCGGCGCAGCGACTGACCGGTGTATTCCCGGTTCATGAAGTTTGAGAGTTCGGTAAGTTCCGGTTCCGACCACTCCTCGTCCGGCTCCACAATCAGGTTGATTACCCTGCCGACCGATGTTTTAAGGACGACCTGTATCTGTAACGGAGAAACTCCAAGAAAGTAGAATCTACTCACAACAACGTCGGATATGTTAGGGAGCATTACCAGGGCGGCGTTACTTGAAAAGGTAGATATAATCGTGGAAGTCGCTTCCAGCAGACCGTCGGCGCGCGCCGTTTCACTTTGCAATATTTTATCGATTTTGATTTTATCTTTTTTCGCAAGTTTGCGGGCCGTCATAAGCTCGTCGACGAAGTATCGGTAGCCTTTGTCGGTGGGCAGTCTACCGGCCGAAGTATGCGGCTGAGTTATATAACCCATCTCATCCAGTTCGGCCATTGTGTTGCGTATTGTTGCCGGACTTAGACGAAGTTTTGAAAGCTTTTCGCTGGAAATCGTTTTGGATCCCACGGGTACGGGCGCCTTAATGTGGTTTTCAATGACCGCCAGTAGGACTTCTCTTTTTCTTTCGTCTATCGTCCTCATTGATTCCCGCCTTATGTTTTAATTAACATGCCCCGCGTGATTGCCGCCATCCCCAATATTTTATACCATCCGGGCGGCGTAAGGGCCGTCCGTTTATCATTACGAATTCTGCCTTTTCCGCGGCAAAAATTGTGTCCACCGGGTTTTGCGAGCCGTCCCACCTGAATCCGATTATGTCCGCGAGCCTTCCTTTTTCAATTGAACCGCAATTAAGAGAGAGGTGACGCGCTCCGTTTATGGTCGCCGCCTCTATTAAGGCCTCTCTGCGGATATCCGGAAAGTATTCGGTGGCGCACCTTAGTTCGTCCAGCATCGACAGAGAATCGTTGCTGGCAAGGGAGTCGGTGCCGATAGCAGGTCTTAATCCGGCGTCCATGAGACTTTCAAGCGGCATTACCTTTTCTCTTTCGAACCATTTTGAAGATTGGGGACAGAAGACTGGCGCCGCGTTTTCTTTCGCAAGTAATAAAATGTCGTTATCGTCGACGGCGTTAAGATGGACGGCAAGGCATCCTTGCAGTACGCCGAGCGATTCCAGCCAGGCGACGGGTGATTTTCCACGTCCGTTATAGCCTTTCGGAATAAAACCGCTTAATTTCAAAAGTTGTTCCAAACCGCCACTGCCTTTTCTTACGTACATATCCTCCTCGGAAGTTTCGGCAAGATGTACGGAGAAGGGGAGCTTCATTTGGTCCGATAACTTCCTCAACATTATAAAAAGCTTCGGCGAAACAGTATATGGCGAATGCGGCGCAATGCCCGCCGTCGCGCCGATTTTTAAGAGTTTTTCAATTTGCGACCTTACGAACAGCCCGGTTTGTTCCGCGTCTTTTTCATGCGGCGCGATAGGTTCTATTAATATGACGCTCCGCATATCCGAATCAAGCAATGGCCGGGCAAAATCCGCTTCGCTAACTACATCGGCAACCGTAGTGACGCCGGATAGCAGCATCTCCTCAATCCCGCGCCGCGTGGCCGACAGCCGTTCGGTTTCGGTAATCTCGTCCCTTGCCATGACGATACTTTTTATCCAGTCGGTAAATGGCGCGCCCCGCATCGTCTTGCCTTTTGCGGCACTCCACTGCAAATGCGAATGTCCGTTAACGAATCCGGGCATTATAAGATAACCCGAGAGGTCGATTACGTCATCGAACGCGCCGGCATCCATTTTATCCACTTTACCAACGTTGTCTATAATGCCGTCACGTACGACTACACCGCCCCCTTTAACCGGTTCCCCGATTACGGGATAAACAAGGTTCGCTTTAATCAATCTATTCAATTAACCCGCCCGTAAAAAATTAAATGTTTCCATTCTATTAGACCACGCGGCGCGGCGAAACGGTCCCGGCTGGAAGTTGTACAAAAAGCGCCGCCGGTATTAAACTAAAAGTAAAAGAAAGTTAAACGGAGATGCTATGTCCGGTTCGGTGATATTGACCGATAACGATCCGTTGCTGGTAGTCGATGTTCAAAACGACTTCTGCACGGGCGGCGCGCTGGCGGTGCCGGAAGGCGAAATGGTCGTCCCCGTCGTAAACCGTCTGGCCCGCGTATTCCCACACGTTATTCTTACGCAGGATTGGCACCCGATGGGCCATCTCTCTTTTGCCTCCTCACATCCCGGCAAAAGGCCGTTCGAGACGCTTACCGTCCCGTACGGCGAGCAGGTATTGTGGCCCGATCACTGCGTGCAGGGAACCGAAGGAGCGGAGTTCTATCCGGATCTAAATGTTTTGAACTGCGAGCTGGTTCTTCGAAAAGGGTACGACCCTTTGATAGATTCCTATTCGGCCTTTTTTGAAAACGATCGTAAAACGGCTACCGGCTTAGCCGGGTACCTGAGAGAGCGCCGGATTAACAGGCTCTTTCTGGCGGGACTGGCGACGGACTATTGCGTGGCGTATACCGCCATGGACGCGGTGAAGGCGGGATTCGAGGTTTTTGTTATCGAAGACGGCTGCCGCGCGATGGATATGAACGGCTCTCTAAAAGATGCGTGGCGGCAGATGGAATCCGCTTCGGTACGCAGGATACGGTCCGAAGAAATACCAACCGTCGCGGCCGCATGAAAGGTCGGCGGCCGTAGTGAGCGTTCCACGCACAGCATTGTTCACCGATTTTTACGAGCTTACGATGATGCAAGGGTATTATCGCGCCGGACTGCATAAGCGGCAGTCGTGTTTCGATCTTTTTTTCAGGTACAACCCGTTCGGCGGCGGATACACTATTGCCGCCGGGCTGGAAGACGCGCTGAAGTTTCTTGAATCCATCAGTTTTTCGGACGACGAGATAGAATTTTTAAAAGAGAACGGACTTTTTGAAAAAGATTTTTTGGAATTCTTGAAACGGCTGCGCTTCACCGGTAACGTCCATGCAGTGGCGGAGGGTACGCCCGTTTTTCCGATGGAGCCGATGCTGACCGTCCGGGGAGAGCTGGCGCAGTGCCAGCTGGTGGAGACCGCGCTATTAAATATTATCAATTTCCAGTCGCTTATTGCCACGAAGTCCGCCCGCGTCTGCCTTGAAGCGGGGAGGGATAACGTCCTCGAATTCGGCATGCGCAGGGCGCAGGGCGAGGACGGGGCGATTACCGCGGCAAGAGCGGCTTACATCGGCGGCTGTGCGGCTACGTCCAACGTGGCGGCAGGTAAGCTGTATGGCATACCGTTGCGAGGCACACACGCACACTCGTGGATAATGGCCTTTGACAGCGAGTTGGAAGCCTTTCACAAATACGCCGAACAGTACCCGAAAAACTCCATCCTTCTGGTGGATACGTACAATACGCTCAAAAGCGGCGTTCCCAACGCAATCACGGTCGCGCTTGAGATGGAACAGCGCGGCGAGAAGCTGACCGGCATCCGCCTCGACAGCGGCGACCTTGCCTACCTCAGCCAGGAGGCGCGCAAGATGCTCGACGCCGCCGGCCTTAACGATATAAAAATCATCTGCTCCGGCGATCTGGATGAATTTATCATCCACGACCTTAAGGCGCAGTCGGCCAAAATCGATATTTACGGGGTAGGTACTAAATTGGTTACGGCATGCGGCGACCCGGCCCTGCCCGGTGTTTACAAGATGGCGGCCTGGCGTGAATCCGGCGGGTGGGAGATGAAGCTGAAAATCTCGGATAGCATGAAAAAATCGACTCTGCCCGGCGTAAAACAGGTTTGGCGCATGCGAAACGGCGGCGGAGATATGATTGCGGATATCGTGGAACTGGAAGATAAAAAACCGGATTTTTCCCGGCCGGTTTGCGGTCATCACCCGTTCATCGATTACCGGAAAAAAATTTACGATAACGCCGCCGCTACGGAACCGCTTCTTGAACCTGTATTCAGTGCCGGGCGCATCACCGGAAAAACGGTTCCGCTGGAAGCTATCCGTAACAAGGTCGGTGAGGAGCTAAAATCTCTTCACCCCACCTTCAAGCGGTTATTGAATCCTCATATCTACAAGGTAAGCCTCGGCCCCGCGCTGATGGAACAGACGCGAAGACTGCGAAACCAAAACCAATCGCCGTAAAAGTAACCGTCAGCGGCGGACGGCGGTGCGGCCCCAACTGGCGGCTCCGCTTTTATCCCTAAGCTTTAAAATTTCATTCCCTTTTTTAATCTCTACGGCGATTAACGCATCAGTTCCATCCATGGCTACCCTGGAACCGGTGACTTCAATCAGGTCTTTTGCGCGGATCTTTACTCTTTGGCGGTCCAGGTACCATGCGGGACCGAGGTAAACGGTTACCAAACCGTCATCCGTTTTCAGCAAAAAGTGCACGCTGTAAGACCTTCCGCCTTTTTGAGAGTGGGAGTGTTCCGCCGATAAAACCGTCCCTTTTACGGTTTCGATTTTTGAGTCGTCGAACATTCTCGCCCCTTCATCGAAGAAGAGCGGCAGTCTTTGTCTATGCATTCCCTGAAAGCGGACAGGTGGAATCATGCGGTTGCTGGAACGAGGATAACTACTTTTCATATCGACCTCCTTTGCGTTGGGACGGGGCGGACTTTACCGCCTTCCCCTATAAACATTTTAACGCTGATGTCTATGGAGTGGAACAGCTTGTCCCGCGCAACGGGCTTTATTTTGCCCGTGCGTAGGAATTAAAAACGGTCCGGTTAAGGAGAGAGAGGCTTAGTTCCTGTTTCCGCCCAGAATCCTCAGCATCATCAGGAAGAGGTTGATGAAGTCCAGGTAAAGCCTCAAGGCTCCGGAGATGGCCTCCTTGGTATCCTGTTCAGTTCCCTCATTGCCGAGTATGTTCATCCGCAGTATCGACTGCGTGTCGTAGGCCGTTAGTCCGGTGAATATCAGCACGCCGGCGTATGTGGTAATCCAGTACATGGCCGAGCTTTGCATGAACATGTTAACCACGGAGGCGATGATAATGCCGATAAGCCCCATAAAAAGGAACGATCCCCATGACGTGAGGTCCTTTTTGGTGGTGGCGCCGTAAAGAGACATCGCTCCAAACATGCCGGCGGTGACCACGAATGCGGTCGTGATCGTGGATGCCGTGTAAGCGAGGAATATCACTGAAAAGGTAAGCCCGTTAAGAGCGGCGTACCCTAAAAATACGGCCATCGCCCTCTGCGCGCTCATGCTCATGGCCCGGCTTGCCAGATAAAAGACCGCGCCAAGTTCCGCGATTATGAGGCCGAAAAATATTATCGGATTGCCAGTTATCGCCATTACAAGCGACGGTGTCCTTGAGACGGCCCAAGCGATCAAACCGGTAAGCGCCAGGCCGGATCCCATCCAGTTATAGACGCGTAAGATGAAACGTTTTTGCTCCTCGACCGCCGCCTGGGGCGATATACGCATGCCGGTGGCGCCGTAGTAATTTGTGTTATCCATCTCTGTCAGCTCCCTCCAAAAAGTTGTTTTAAGCGTTTATCTCATACTATAAGTCTATTCTCTATATAAGACTGTAATAGTGTATTTGCAAGGTAAATCTGATAAGTTGTTTTACTTGACTTCAGCACAGCCGGATTTTATAGAGTTCGATAAGGAATGTTGCGCGTCATGAGTACAACGGATTATAAATGATTGAAGTAGAAAACATTACAAAGAACTATGGTCGTGCGGTAGCCGTGGAGGGAGTCTCGTTCCGCGTTGAAAAAGGGGAGATTCTCGGTTTTCTCGGGCCCAACGGCGCCGGTAAAACAACCATGATGCGCATTATTACCTGTTTCATGCCGCCCAGCTCCGGAAGGGTGGTAGTTGCGGGTTATGACTGCTTTACGGACCCGCTGGAGGTTAAAAAACGTATAGGTTATATGCCCGAAAGCGCCCCGCTTTACAGAGAGATGAAGGTTGGCGAGTTTCTTAACTTTGCGGCGGGCATAAAGCGCCTTAAGGGAAAGAAAAAGGCGGAGCAGACCGAAAAGGCTCTGGAGCTTACGGGAACGGCCGATGTATCCAAAAAACTTATCGGCAAGCTGTCAAAAGGCTATCGTCAGCGCGTCTGTCTGGCTCAGGCACTGCTGGGCGACCCCGAGGCGCTGATACTGGACGAGCCGACGGCGGGCCTCGATCCGAGGCAGCTTGTGGACATCAGGCAGTTGATAAAAAGCCTGTCCGGTGAACGCACCATAATACTTTCAAGCCACATTTTGCCGGAGGTATCGCTGGTATGCGATCGGGTTGTCATAATCCATAAGGGAAAAGTAGTCGCGGAGGACAGTCCGAAGAACCTGATATCACAGCGGCAGTCAGAAAATTGTATTCGCCTTACGGTAGCCGGCAATCCGGATCGGGCGGAAAAACTGCTCGCGGAAGTACGGGGAGTGCTGACGGTAACCGCCGCGGGCAATTCAAAAGACGGCGAGTGCAGGCTTGACGTTATTACGGAAAATAAAATCGACATACGACGCGAACTAGCCGCCGCGATAGTAAACTCGGGTTTGGGCCTATTGGAGTTGGCGCAACAACAGATGAGCCTGGAAGAAATATTCGTCGGTCTTATAACCGATGAGGAAGGCGGCGGTGATGCCTAACCTGTTTACAGTCTACCGCCGGGAACTGCGGTCGTTTTTCTCCACACCTATAGCGTACCTCGTGATAGTTATTTTCCTTATTATATCCGGCGTACTTTTTTCTCTGATACTTGCCGACTACTCACGTTACAGCTTCGAGGTTATCCGCTCCGGCAGCCGGGTGGAACTGCAGGGGCTTAACATCGGGGAGGGGATTTTAAGGCCGACTTTCAGGACGCTGAGTTTTCTGATGCTGCTTATGATGCCGCTGCTGACGATGAAATCTTTTTCAGACGAAAAAAAATCCGGCACAATCGAACTTCTTTTTACATACCCCATACGTGACTCGGAGATGGTTTTGGGAAAATATTTTGCCGCGCTTACGGTGTTTGCAGTCATGGTCGCGTTTACTTTCAGCTACATCCTGAGCCTGCTTTACTTTAAGACGGTTCCCGTGGGCGACATGATAAGCGGATACATGGGACTTCTGCTCATCGGTTCGGCTTTTATTTCGCTTGGTATTTTCATCTCCTCGCTTACCGAAAACCAGATAATAGCCGCCGCGTGGAGTTTCGGGATGATAATGTTTTTTTGGGTAATCGGCTGGACCGTCGGCGATTCCACGATGCCGATAGCGGACATTGCGCGTTACCTCTCCCTTTTCGAACATTTCAGCGGTTTCGCCAACGGTGTGCTGGACAGCCGCGACGTTATCTATTACCTGAGCTTTTCAGCGATATTCGTCTTTCTTACCCTGCGCGTACTGGAATCCAAGAGGTGGCGTTCGTAATGAAAAAAAGGACAATGTTTTACGGGTCGAACATGATCATCTATTCGCTTGTGGCGCTCGGTTTTGCCGCGGTTATCAACTACGTCTCCGCAAACAATTATAAAAGATATGATTTTACCGAAAACGGCCGCCACACACTTACCACCCAGACGGTAAAAACCCTTAAAAAATTGCCGTTCGAAGTAAAGGTATGGGGATTCGTCGTTGAAAATCCGGCGGTTCGCAACAGGCACAAGCGCTTGCTGGAGCAGTACCGGTACCAGTCCAGGAAGCTGTCATGGGAACTGGTCGATCCGGACAAGAAACCGCTATTGGCCGAGAAGTACGAGGTAACCCGATACGACGTCTTCCTTGTCGAGGGACCCAACGGAAAACGCGAAAACATTTTCGGCAGGTTAACAGAGGAGTCGCTTACCAACGCCCTGTTAAGGATAGTATCGACGAGGAACAAGGTCGTTTATTTTACGGGCGGTCACGGTGAGAAGGATTTTAACGACACAGGAAACAGGGGCTACAATAAGGCGAACGCCGCGCTTGTGAAGGAAAACTTCACTTCAAAAGAGCTGCTGCTGTACAGCGTGGACGAAGTTCCGGAAGACGCTTCCGTAGTCATAGTTGCGGGACCGGAAAAAGATTTTTTCAAGGACGAATTTGGTAAACTTGAAAAATACCTTCGTCGCGGCGGCAGGCTGTTTTTCATGGTCGACCCTTTTGTGCTCGATACGACAGTGAACTTTATAAAACGTTACGGCATAAAGCCGGATGACAACGTGATAGTCGATCAGGTAAGCAAGACTCTTGGCGGGGATAATCTTGCGCCCACGGTGGCCAATTACGAGCCGCATCCGATAACGAAAGATTTCCGGCTTATGACGTTTTTCCCTATAACGCGCTCCCTGGAGTTGACGGATAGCCAAATTGAGGACGTGAGCACTTTCGCAATAGCGAAGTCGCTTCCATCCGCATGGGGTGAAACGAACAAGGATGAGTTGGCAAAGGGCGTTGCAAACTACGTGGAAGCCGAAGATGCAATCGGCCCGCTGACCATAGCGGCTGTGGCGGAGCTCGCCTCAAACGTGGACGGGAAAATAAAAAAGGGCGAGCTGATGGTTATCGGAGATTCGGATTTTGCCGCGAACGCGTATGCCGACGTGGCGGGCAATCTCGATTTTTTCATGAATAGCGTAAACTGGCTCGCCGAAGAGGGCGACCGTATTGCAATACGTCCCAAAAAGGCGGCCATGGATCCGATAATGTTCAGTAACCGCCAGATGGCCGCGATTTCCGGCATAAACGCGCTGTTGCTTCCACTTCTGGTTTTGGGCGCGGGGATATGGATAAATGTGCGAAGGAGGCGCTCCTGAATTTTCTTAAAACATTCATCCTTTTTATCCTGCTTTTAGCGGCCGCCTTTTACGCGTACAACTCAATTTATATCGGTGAACAAAAAAAGGCGGAACGGGAAAAGGCCGAGAAGAAACTGCTGGATTTCAAGGCAGGCGATCTGGTGAAAATAAGCGTTCGCGGCGGTGGCGGGGATTTCACGATGGAAAAACGCGGGGAAGAGTGGCTTATAACTTCTCCCATCGAAACAAAAACGGATAGTTCGCAGCTTGACGAGTTAATGAGGGCAATAGCCGAAGGTCATATTATCGAAAAGGTCGGAGGGGCGGACGACCGCGCCCGGTTCGGCCTCGATCCCGCCCAGTGGGAATTCGAGTTTTATACAGCTACCGGCAGTTCTCCGCAGAGACTTGCCGTCGGTAATCTCTCGCCGACAGGTAAACTGATTTACGTAACCAGCAGCCGTCGCGACGGCGTCGTCGCGATGGATTCCGGTTTTGGACACCGTGTGCGGAAGCCGATGTTTTACCTGAGGGAAAAACGTCTTTTTGACGCCGACTCCGATGAAATCGTAAAACTGGAGCTGGTTCGCGGCGATTATCGACTTGCCGCGGAAAAAGGGAAAAACGGCAGGTGGGAACTTGTCGTGCCGTTTAAGGCTATGGCTGACGGTAAAAAGGTCGGGGAACTGATACGGAAAATCGTTTATCTAAGGGCCGCTGGCTTTCCATCGGGGAAGGTAAGAGATGAAGTTACCGGCCTGGTTTCGGCCGAACGGATAAGGTTATGGCGTTCCGGTAACGAAAACCCGCTTGTTTTATCGATAGGTGGTAAATCCTCGAATGGGGAAATGCTATGGGTACGCTCGTCAAAAAAAGATACGATTGCTAACGTTGACGCGGGTTTTTTGAACTCGGTTCCAGCCGATGCGCAGGGATTGCGTGAAATGCGGATAGTTCCGCTCGATGATGCGTTTTGGGAAAAGCTAAAGGAGCTTACGGTTAAAAGCGGCGGAAAGACTCTATCTGTAGTAAAAAACGGTTCCGGAGAGTGGAAACCGTCCAAGCCGTCTTCATTCAAACCCGACGGTGAAAAAATCGCAGAGCTTTTGTCCTACCTTGGCGCAATGAAGTCGACACGTTTTGTCTCAGGGAGTAAAGCCCAAGTTGACAAGGCGGACCTGGAAATAGGACTCAAAAGCGGTGAGCAAAAAGTCGCGGTCGCTTTTGTCAAAGGCGTTACGAAAAAAGGAATATTAGGCGGCAGCAATTTATACGATGAAAACTTTGTTGTTTCGAATCAGGATTTTGATATTCTGGATACCAGAATATCCGATCTTGAAGACAGGCGTCTTTTCCCATTCAAGGAAAAAGATGTAGTTTCTCTATTTATCAACAGAGAAGGTAAGAAATATATTTTTACGAAAGAAACAAGCGGCTGGAAAAGCGTCGTCCCGTCCGGTAAGGATGTGGACGGGAAAAAACTTGACGCACTTGTGCGTTACATGACCCGTATGGAGTTTATCGGTCGTCTAAAGGAGACCGATGAGTCTGCTTTTACAACGCCGCTGGCCGTTGTTACTATTTCGGGACGACAAAGTACAATGGAGCGCTCTATAACCATACTGGGATACAATAAAGAAAAGACATTTTTAACGGCCAAGTCTGAAGACAACGAAGGGTTGTTGAAAATATCGAGCGGTCTTGAGGAAGTAATTTCGAGCAAAGGATTGGAGGGGCTTTTTCGGTGAGTGAAGAAAAGCAGGAATTGAAAATTAACGACAGGCGCCATTGGGTAGTCGAGGATAACGGTGGGGCCGGCGGCGATGAAGAGGCGACCACGACTCTCCCAAGCTACGTCGAAAAGATTCAAAAGGAGCTGGAAGAAAACGATCTGAAGCTGAAGGATTATATCGCCGCCTACAAGGAGAAAATGGCGGAAAACGATCAGTTCCGCGCGCGGCTTGAAAAGGACGTGGTGAGAAGGGCGGAGATGAAAGTGGCCGAGTTCATGCGCGGCGTGTTGCCGGTTCTGGATAACTTGCGGCTGGCGCATGAGTCGGCAAGATCGACAAAGGATATTGAAAATGTTATTGAGGGTATCGGTCTGATACAGACCGGGCTGAGGAGTCTTCTGAGCGGTTTCGGCATGACGGAGTTGGAATGCGTCGGCATGGATTTCGATCCCGCCGTTGCCGAGGCGGTAAGTGTGGAAGAGAGCGGCGAAAAGGAAAAGGACGGAAAAGTATTGGAAGTTTTACAAAGCGGCTACATGATGGGCGATATGCTTATTCGACCGGCAAAAGTTAAAGTAGGAAAACTGGCGGATAATTTATGATAAAACGTGACTATTATGAAGTTCTGGGAGTGGATCGCAGCTCGCAGAAGGATGAGATAAAAAAAGCGTACAGGAACGCGGCGATAAAACACCATCCCGACAAGAATCCAGGTGATGCCGAGGCAGAGGAAAAGTTCAAGGAGGCGTCGGAGGCGTATGAGGTTCTGTACGATGACAAGAAAAGGGAGATATACGACAGGTTCGGCCATGAGGGGCTAAAGGGAACCGGTTTTACCGGATTCCGCGGATTCGAGGATATAGTAGGAAGCTTCGGCGATATATTCGAAGAGTTCTTCGGCGGCGGCATGGGTGGTTTCGGCCATTCAAGACAGCGGGCCGGCCAGGGTGCTGATTTACGGTTTCACCTAACCATAGAACTTGAAGAGGCGGCAACCGGCGTGGAAAAGGTGATAAACGCGCAAAAAAACGTCCCGTGCTCCGTCTGCCACGGCGCACGCGTCGAGCCGGGCCACAGCGCGGAAACATGTACAACGTGCGGTGGATACGGACAGGTTCGAAGAACACAAGGTTTTTTTTCCATCAATATGACGTGCCACACGTGCGGCGGCAGCGGACAGGTTATAAAACACATGTGCAAGGCCTGCTCCGGCGCCGGAAAAGAGAAACAGGAAAAACAGCTTCGCATCAAAGTGCCGCCGGGTATGGAATCCGGATCTCACCTGAGGCTGGTGGGAGAGGGGGAGCCGGGCGTATCCAATGCCCCGGATGGCGATCTGTACGTGTTGGTGGAAGTAAAAGACCATCCGGTTTTCGAACGCCACGGCAACGACCTTGCGAGCAGGCTTCCGATAACTTTCGCGCAGGCGGCCCTGGGGGCGGAGATTGAGGTCCCGACACTGCTGGGGAAAGCCAACCTTTCAATACCGGCGGGCACACAGACGCATAAGCTTTTCCGGCTTCACGGCGAGGGTATGCCGATACTTCACGGACGCGGAAAAGGGGACCTGATAGTGCAGGTAGTTGTACAGACGCCTGAAAAGCTGAGTAAGGAGCAGAAAATACTTCTACGCGATTACGCGAAGGTTTCCGGCGAAAAAATCAAGGAACCGTCCAAAGGTTTTTTTGAAAACCTTTACAAGTAG
>JBHHVT010000017.1:0-17188 GCA_046754425.1 Nitrospinota bacterium
AAGAAGGATTAAATGACTTAGTACAATACACCGCAGAAATTGGAGAACAAATAGACATTTGATTGTTTATAAATTGCTGCCGGGTTCTTCAGGTCAGAAAGTATCTGGCTAAACAGACCATTGCCATTTGCCCTTGATGACAGGAGGCCTTTTACATTTTCCATTACAAATACGGGTGGCCAGTGTCTGTAAATAATCCTTAGGTATTCCTGATAGAGCGAATGCCGTTTATCAGCTTCTATCCGGTAGCCCTTTACCGCCCTGTTTCGTGATCTTCCAATTATTGAGTAGGCTTGGCAGGGTGGTCCTCCTATAAGGACCCACTTGTCAGAATTGCCAATGGCATGTTTTATTCTATTGTCCACTTCACTTCCAGGCGTTTTCCTTCCACCTAGTTCTGCACACCACACCTCATTTTCAGCTGCCCTTGCTTCCTTGGGATATTTGTTGAAAAGTTCCCGGCTTTCGATTTCTCCACGCAAAAGGTCATAGTATTTTTTCGGGGCTTTTCCATAAGGGAATTTTCTGAAAAAGCTTCTCAACCTCAGCGTCGTGTATGCAACGGAATCCTTTTCAATCGAGAGGTGTACCTGGAAATATCCAGCTCTTTTTCTGCCCCCTGCTGCTGAAAAACCTTCTCCAAGCCCGCCCGGCCCGGCAAAAAGGTCAATGACCGGAATTGGTTTATTTTCCAATGTATTTCCCCATTACGAATAGGTAATTATGCATGATTTTCCTCCAATTATGTTGTTATGAAATGGAATTTACCTTCCCAGGTATACATTGGTGATTTCGGGGCGGCCGTGGCCAAGTTCTTCGGCGATTGTTTGGCGGGCATCCCGGTCGGTTTCTTTTTGTGCGGGTGAGAGTTTGTTGAATTTAGGGCCGCCGGCCTTGGGGCAATCCCAGCCGGTTAGTTGCCGGTAGCGATCCTGGGCATACCGGTGGCGAAGGCCGTGGCCGTTGAAACCGGCTCTGGTTGTTGCCTTGTCGTAGGACTTTGCATGTTGGTTGAATGTTTTTCCGGGTGGGATTATTGAGCCACCGTTTGCAACTTCTTTTGCACGGTTCAAAGCGTTGCGTTGGGATTCAGTTCGTATAAGGATGTAACGTTCGCGTCCGCCCTTGAGTTCGTTTTTCATTTTTGCGATCTGTTTCATGGCAGTAGCGACGCGTTTATTCGTCTCCTCGGTAATTAATTCCGCCTGTTGCATATGGGCGTTTCCTGCTCTGTAAGTATGCTCGGCGTTTTGTATTTCCTCATTTATTTGTCTCCGCTTTTCTGCAAGTGCTACGGCTTCGTTTGTATTTTCATCCCTCCATTTGGAGAAGTCTCGCCTAGTAGTAAGTCTTCCTACAGGAACGCCAACAAGATAGCCAAATGCCGCGCCTATAAAAGCGCTTGCCAACATGCTTATCCATGCGTATTTGTAAACATCCCAGCCGATTGCCACCAGTTTCCAGTTGCCGTCAATGTTTACCGCCCAGCCCGTTTTAAGCATATCCATGTGAAGTTCGTATCCCAGATATCCGAGAGTTGCCAGACCGACGGTCAGGGCGCCGAGAGTCCATCTCATGTTAATTTTCCATACACGTCATGCGCCGGATTTAGCTGGATGGCTGTTGAACGGTTTAACTTTTATCTGTTTAGCGCCCGTCACTTTCCCCGCCACACAAATCTTGTGGCATGCGGCACGCCCTCCGTTCGCTACGGATATTTCGTCTGCTCCGCTTCGCCACATAACCGCTACGCTATACATACTCCATATCCTCCGCTCAACTCCGGTCATGCACGCATGCAAACTTTCTTACGCGCGCGGTGACGGCTCGCCTCCGGCTCGCTGAAAGTGACGGGCGCAGTGAGGTAATCGATCTTTTCACTTGTTGTTACCGTTGTTTGCCTGGTTTTGCAAAGCCGAAAACACCGCTTCCTGGTCGTATCTCACCGCTCTTTCGCCAACGCGAATGAATGGATAAAGCGGATTGTTAGGCCGTAAAAAGCGATCTCTCTCTAACGTTTGCCGACTCAGGCCAAGCATCGCCGCCATTTCTTTAGTGTTTATGAGTTTTTTATTCATAGACATTTCTCCATCAATAGCATGTTTAAATTTATTGTTACGTTTTTTATCTCTTCTCATATCTGCCCTTATAGCCCATTGCGAAATAGTTTCAATTGTTAAGTTTCAATAACTGACAATTGGTTATTGACGAGTTGGAAAAAGAGGCCGGAAATGCCGGATATATTGCTTTAACCGTCAGCCGTTTTTCTTTATTACGCTGATAATTGATTAACAATTGGATTGCAAGGTAGTATGTTTTTATTGCTTTTCATCGAAATAGACTGAAAAGTAATTGAATGACAA
Organism: Nitrospinota bacterium; assembly: GCA_046754425.1. Classification (GTDB taxonomy): domain Bacteria; phylum Nitrospinota_A; class UBA7883; order JACRGQ01; family JACRGQ01; genus JBHHVT01. The sequence goes on from JBHHVT010000017.1 coordinate 2,364, forward strand.
AAGATCAACTGATAACATTTCAGACCGGGAACGATTATGAAAAGAGTTGCATTCGGAGCCAATACTAAAACCGCGGACAACCGGTAAGTTGTGTTTAATACTATGCGTGGTGGAATCGGTCCGGATGATGCGGCCTGACGCCCGGAATGTTTCAATAGGATGCGCATGAGCAAGAAAAAACCGTCAAAGAAAAAAAAGCAGGCGAAGAAAAAAAAGCTTCAGGAAAAGAGGGCGGCAAAGAAAAAGGAAACCGCTTCAAAGTACCCGGATAGCGTTATTTCCCTGCCGGATCGTCGAGCCATGGAAGGCACATTTGCAAACATCTTCGGGCATGGCAAACCGAATGCGGTGGGAAGGGCACAGAAGATAATGTACAACGCCTGGGATGCGGATGATCCCGAAGAGCGTATCGCCCTTGCTCTCGAGGCGCTGGAAGTTTCACGCGATTGCGCCGACGCCTATGTCCTTTTGGCCGAGGAGGAGGCAGACTCCCTGGAAGAAGCAATTGATTTTTACCGGCAAGGTGTCGAGGCAGGGGAACGCGCCCTGGGAAAGGAAGCCTTCAATGAGGACGCCGGACATTTCTGGGGAGTTTTGGAAACTCGCCCGTACATGCGCGCGCGCGCGGGACTTGCGCAGGGGCTCTGGGAGGCCGGATACCGGGATGAGGCGGTGGAACATTACAAGGATATGCTGCGGCTTAACCCTAACGACAACCAGGGGATTCGCGATCTGTTAATGCCGTGCCTGATCAAACTTGGACGAGACGAGGACGCCCAGGTACTGCTAAAGCAATATGAAGACGACATCATGGCAGACTGGAGTTATTCGAGGGCGCTGCTGGATTTCCGAAAGCATGGAGACGGACCGGTTGCGAATAAGTCGCTGAAGGAAGCCGTTGAGCGAAATAAGCACGTCCCTAAATATCTGTTCGGGCACAAGAGGATGCCGCGTCATCTTCCCGAATATTCCAGCTTCGGAGACGTGAACGAGGCCGTACATTATGTTCATGAAAACAAGGCGGCATGGGAGGCCACACCCGGAGCGCTGAAGTGGCTCGCCACGCAGTTGAAGTAGGCGGTTATAGCTTGCACCCAAAATGCCCGCGCACAATCGCCTTGTGTATCGTTTAGCGAAAAAGACAAGATGACAATGTTTGCGACAGGTTTACGACAATCTTCGCGACACGATTAGCGACATTTTTTCTGGCATTTAACTACAATGTCATTCATAACGATTTTTATGTCCTGCAATGTCAACCTATTTTCTTTTTAACGCCACCCACCTAACATGTAAATTCACGCGGCAAACTGAACGATCTCCACTTCAGCCGCCTTATCCACCCTGTCGAAAATCGCTTCGATGCGTTCCATAACATGGTCCTCGATCTGGAATTCACTGCAACCGTCGCATTCCATTACAGGTAATTCTTTTAAAATGACGATCGTTTTCTGGCTTAGCTTGAATGGCATATCGGTTACGATCGCTCCAAACTCGCCCCCGCATAGGTGACATTTCATTGTTTTCTCCTTGTTTTTAAATCATCTTCCCAATACGCCGGGTCGGGATGATATGCCGTTACAACCCGAACATTATTATCTTCAACGTCCACAGCGAACACAACATGGAAAACGGTATCCATATATTTCGAGTACACAAGATAGCTGGGGAATTACTTATCCTTCGGATACTCCTCGATGATCTCATACCCGGACACTGAATCCAGTATCATGTTGCGTGAAATAGACCGCTCCCTGATCCGCATATTCACATGGTATGTCCAAAGTATACTGCGCGCCGCGACACACTGCCGTATAAACTCCAGGGGATCTTTAGCTGCTATGTTGATTTTTCAACCGCCCTATTAATATTTTCCGCAATTTTTTTTTTAACATATGGCCTGATCCAGCTTACCAGAGTGCTTGCAGGCGGCCAGTCTTTTTCCGCAAGTCCGGCTTTTACCAAGGCCGTCTTGACTTCACTATGAATAAACTTGCTTCTCATATTTACAATATTGGATACCCGCCAATTCGGATTAGCATTTATTAGCTTTTTTACGTTCGTAATAACGTAGGACTCGGCATTTCCATACTTGTTTTGACGGACTTTTGTGTCGGGCTTTATTGTGTCGGCAATATTCTTAACGGCGACTAATTCCTTTTGCGGCTCTTCCTTGTAAGATAGTTTTTCGTAAAACTTCGCTAACAGTTCCAGGAGGAAATCAGAATTTCTTTTTAAGAGATCGGTGACAGCTATTTTGACAAGCAGGATTACCGCAACCGTCTTCCACCAGAAATTCAGGAACCCCATGGTAAATTCCTTGAATTCAATAAATAGTGGTTCGGAGTTTTGCAGGATATAAAGCAAAACTCCCAAAGATAAACCCGCAAGTATGTATTGGGCTTTAACTCTTTTAATGGTTTGTAAACGGCTCATTTATTTTGCTCTCCTTTTCGCTTTTGATTCCAGCCAACCTGAATAATTATCACCGTATTATACTTTTTTGGCGGTTGCCAGGTCGATCACTTTCCCCTTTTCATCATTGGCGTAATTCAATATCTGATTCGTCACTTTTTGCATTGCGGGTCTCAAGGCTTCAGCGTCCTGCACAAAATATCCACCAGTAACATCCGCGCTTATCCCGCTAATTTTGTGATTAAGTAGAGCCTTCAAGGCATATGCCGGAATAATATTCCCGGCTATGCTCGTAAAACTTCTTCTTAAATCGTGAAGTGTGAAATATAATCCCGACAGTTTCCTGATTCTTTGCAACTGCCTTTTCGGTTCTACAAGATAGCCACCCTTGCCTTCACCGGGGAATACGAATTCTTCAGCCGTACCGTTTTCATATCGATTGTTAAACAGGCCAAAAAGAAAATCCGACATGGGTAATGTGAGTGGTTCATTGTTCTTGGTGTCCGTTACGGTAAAGGTTCTGGATTTGAAATCCACCTGAGTCCATTGGAGCTTTGCCGCTTCCTGACGACGCAGGCCGGTAAATAAAAGCAGAAGTATATAATCGTGGACCGTATCCGCTTTTTTGGTTACGGCGGTTTCCTTATATTCGTCCAGCGCCTTAAAAAAGGCCGGAAGCTCATGAGGTTTAACGACCGTTCGGCGTCTATCCACGCGGTACCAGGCACGGGTTTTCGATAATGCCTTTACAGGATTTTCAATCAATATCGGCTCACCTTTAGCGTTTTCATACTGCCCAGCGGCAAAGTTCAAAACAGCCCGTAAAACCCGCATCGCGCCATTGGCTTGGGCCTTACCGTTATCCGCGCCGATTTTGGAATGTCGTTTTGTAACCATGTCCTTTGAGATGCTTTCCACCGACTTATTTAACCAGTCTGAGAAGTAGTAGTTCAGCACTCGCCTGTAGTCATAGACGGTTCGCTGTTTAAGATTTTTCCTGGTTAAAAGGAAATCATCAAAAGCTATCTTCAACGAGATGTTTTTAGCTCTGAGGTTTTTCTTATTCAGGTTGGGGTTCTGGCCTTCGGTCATTTGCGCGAGTAGAACTTGCGCCTTCTTACGGGCCATATCGGTTGCAATCTGGCCATGTTTCCCGATTGTAGTGCGGACGGTTCTGCCGTTTATCCGTTTTTCGGCGTAATAGGTTTTGGAAATTCTGCCGATGCACACACCGAAACCGGTGAGCTTGCTGTCACGGTAAAAAACCTGCCCTTTTTCGGGTTTTGGAAGGTTGTCTACAACCGTTTTGGTCAGTTTTTTGATTCCCATACATCGCCAACTATAACACAAATCGAGAAATTAATAGGCATATAATAGGCAGTACAGTTAAAATATCTTGAACGGCCTCATGATTAATAGGCAAGATTGACCGTGCAAATAAAGGCTCTTAAGTGCCTATTAAAAACTATGAATAGGTATTAATAGGTATTATTTAGAACTCATAATCAGCGGGTCGCAGGTTCGAATCCTACACGGCTCACCAATTATTATTCAATCACTTAACTATTGCTGGTGATTTAATACTTGAAAAAACAGCGTTTGGGAAATTCGTGTAACATACAATAAAACAATTATTTATCCAGCATCTCCGATCCGATGATAAGTTGCCAGCGGGTCGGGAAATTAGTGCTAGTTTCCGGATATTATTCAATAGCTTAACTAGTCAATAAAGCACCGGGCATGTAGGTGTGATAGAAATGTGCTAATGAAGGCAGGTGAGGCATAAGCGTCGGAACCTGCAATTCATTCATTTCAACCACGATACATTGACCCGGTCCTCTTGCCTTGATAGCATCGAATTCGAAATAAAGGTGATTATGGTTAGTATAAATAAACTGTCTTTTATAATTGGGTCGATAGCAGCAATAACCTTTATCTCATCGCCGACTTTAGCGGATACGGAAAAAGATCGAAAATGTCTTGAGTATAGTTTTACCGATGTTACTCTGACGGGAAGAGTATATAGAGAACTCTATGCCGGGCCGCCAAACTATGAAAGCATCAAGGGTGGCGATATGCCTTTTTCAGTATTGATTTTGAAATTGGATAACCCCATTTGCGTGATAGCCGAACCGGACGACGAATTAAATGCAACGGTCTATAATGTGAAAGAAGTCCAGATTAACCGTGGCGGTATGACAGATTCCAAGGATGTAGTAAAACACCATAAAGGTATCATTAATAAAAAGGTGGTCGTGACCGGAAGTTTTTATCATCGCCACACTGGATATCACCGCAGACGGATTGTGTTGTGGACGAATGACATAAAACTCGACACACCTCAAACATATACCGACCTTGAAGCAATAGACGATAAATGTCTGGCATATGAGCCTACTACGGTTAGTATCACGGGAACGCTATACAAAGCGCGGTTTAGATCATTTCCCGAAACTTTAAGCGACAAGGAGCGGGAAAAGCGTTTTAGCGCGTGGATACTTTTTTTGAATAAACATGTTTGCGTGATTAATCGGACCAAAGGCAAAGAGGATGATCCGGAATACGACGTCACGCGAATTCAATTTCTTGAAGACGGTCATCGCAGGTACTTGATTGAAGCGATAAACGGAAAAAATGTCGCCGTTTCAGGAAAATTGGCTCACAGCACTGAGGAATCGCAGTGGGCGGATGTTCTTATGAAAATTGAGAGTCTGGAAGTTTTACAAAAATAATTTACCAACTTGTTATGATTTGAAACAGGAGAAAATGCCATGCCTGCTAATGGGAGCAACGTTGTAAGTGCAGAATACGGAATTGATGGAAGCAGCGGAGAAAGAACTGTTCGGTATACTGACGACGAAGGTAACGAAACATATCGGGTAGGCGGCAGTCGAGCATGGCGCAATAACAACTCCGGCAATATTATTTGCAGTAATTACGCGAATGATTACGACGCGATTGGCTGTGATGCTGATGGATTCGCCATATTTCCCCATTGGGAAACCGGAGTTAGAGCACATGAAGCGCTTTTGCGAAAAAGATCATACATAAATCTTACTATTGAGGCAGCTATAAAAAGATATACGGATGGTGACCTACTTGAAAATCAGGAAAACTACATTAATTATGTAACGAGTAAAACCGGGATGCCGCGCACGAAAAGAATAAGCGAGATGACGGAAAAGGAATATCAAAATTTTCTAAGGGCGATGAGAGAATTCGAGGACAGCACTCCAGGCAAAGAAATACTACAATTCGATTCCGAAGGCGATGTTTCTTATTTCGAACGTGATTACATAAAGCTAGGCGATGACTCCTCCCATGATTTTGCCAATTATGGTCCCGATATACCTGTTAGGTATCATGGCTACATAGACTTCACTCCAGAAGGTTTCAAAACAAACCGCAGGATTCCGGTAGTCTCTTCTAACGTTGCAAGCATTGGGTATGATGAAAACAGTTACACTCTTGAGGTGGCATTCCATAGCGGGGGTATATATCAATACTTTGATGTTTCCCCGCAAGTTTTTGAGCAATTTATTAATGCGGACTCAAAAGGAAAATTCTTTCATGAGGAAATAAAGGGAATCTATCAATATTCCAGCGTTAATTAATTGCAACAGTTTCTCATTTTTGAAAACCCTCTTCTCTCCACTGTGATAAAACTACTGGAAAATATGGAATCATTGGACTCATTGGAAACAGTGGAAAGTTTTTAAGGGGTTGAAAATAAACGAATCGGGGAAACCAGCCTTATATCAAACCCTTGAAAAAATAACCTTAAAGTGCTCTTAATCAGCGGGTCGTAGGTTCGAATCCTACACGGCTCACCAAATATCAATAAGTTCGCGATTCATTAAACCCAAGCTCTCCAATTAATAGGCATATAATAGGCGAGCGGTTTGAACCTTAACTTTAGTAACCGGTAATAGTATGCATTCAGTTTGTGAACTCTATGGGCCAGAACTCCCCTTTCTTCATGTCCTTTTTGATTTCCCGGTAAAAATACTTTATGGCCGGGCAATATTCTTTTAAGGGTTTGTACATATCGCCGGTGTACTGATACACGGTTCCGAGGCAGTGACCGCAGCACTGATAGCGTATTTCACAGTCTTTACACTCTTCCATGTTTTCAACGCGGCGGTTTCGCAGTTTCTCTATTCGGTCAGGGTAGTACACGATCGTTTTGTTATCAGGATCCCATTTTCCGTAGATGAGCTCCTTTATCGGCGTGTCGCCCGAAAAAGCCCTGTCGCATGAAGAAACGTAACCGTCAACTGTCAGGTGAGGCGTGGGGTCGTTAGCCCTGCAGTAAAAAGAACTGTGACCATCGAAATTGAAAATCAGGTCGTTTGTATAATGCACGCCGATCTCCCTTCCGCGCCGCCATGCCTTAACAAACTCCTCTGCGTAATCCATTATGTCAACGGAGTATATATCATCAAGATTTTTCCCCACGGGATCCAAACAGGCCTTTGAGATTACGCAGTTGATGCCCATATCGCCTATCTGCTCTATCACTTCGACCTGGCGATGCAGGTTCAATCGGCTTATGGTCAGGCCGATTCCCACCGATGTCATTTCTTTCAGTTTATTTATCGTTTTTATGATATCTTTCGAGCTGCCTTCCCCCTTTGGCGTGACGCGGATCTGGTCGCATACATCGGGCGGGCCGTCGTACGATACCCATACGCGGTGAAGATGGTTTCCTATCCATCCGGCGGTTTCTTCGTCGAAAATTCCATTTGTTAAAAGTTCAAAATAGGTAGACCCGCCGCTTAATTCCTGGGCGATTTCGTAAACCTTTTTAATTCCTTCGATGTTCTGCGTCGGCTCTCCGACACTGTAAAATCTGACCTTGTAATTACGGGTAGTATCGAAATATTCCTTTATGGCTGTTTGCGCGAACTCCAAATCGATGTTAAAACTTTTTCTTTCCATCGAGGAGGTAATGCAGTATTTGCACCTCAAGTTGCATGCGGTCGTCATCAGGCATGTAATGAATTTTTTGTTATAGTGAGACATCCATTCCTCCTCTACATATATGTAAAACTATCTTTATTTCGTCGATTTTAGGCCGGTCCATACCAGTTTTTTATGCACCCATCCGATGTCGCCTTAGTAATCCCGCGCGGCGTACCCGCATGACCTGGATTAACATGCGCCAGCGTTAGAAAGATTGCGCAAGCAAGGACAACTTTTGTGGAACTATTCCGGCAGGGGGTAAGAGCCGTCATCATCATGAATTTCCCGGCCGGTACATGGCGGATTAAAAACGCATAAAAGTTTCATTTCGGTTTTAGCGCGCAGTATATGCTTATCGTGGTTATCAAGCGCATAAACGGTTCCCGGTGTTATCCTGTATACGTCCCCTTTTTTGACATCCTCAAGGTCGCCTTCTCCTTCAAGACAATAAACTGCCTCGAAATGGTTCTTGTAATGCATACATGTAATAGTGCCGGCAAAAATACGGGTTTCATGCAATGAAAAACCGATGCGATCTTTTTTTAGAAGAAAGCGTATACTGCTCCAGTTTTTAGTTACGACCTCCCTTTCGGAGCCCTTAAGCTCATCAACGCTGCGAACGATCATTTAACGCTTTCCAGTACCGTTTCTACCCGATTTTCCGTTTTGGTTTCGTCGCCTCCCCCCTTAATAACTGTCTTGATGCTTTCATCCAGAATATCCATGCCCTCGTCAAGGATTGGGGTTTCGATATTCAATGGGGGAAGGCACTTTACCACATGGTTTTTTGACCCGCATGTTTCAACAATCAGTCCCAATTCAAAGGCCTTTTTTGAAACGAGATCGGCAGATTGCGACTCCTCAAAACCCAGACCCTGTATCATCCCGCGCCCCAGCACATCGACATTTTTCTCCGGGCAGGATTTTGCAATTTCTTCGAGTCTTTCCCGCATGTACCCCGATTTTTCACGTATTTTTTCCGAAAAACCGTTTGCGGCCCAATAATGCGACATGGTTTCCCTTGCCGTGATAAAAGCCAGATTGTTTCCGCGGAAGGTGCCGTTATGCTCGCCCGGTTTCCATTCATCCAGCTCCGGACGAATAAGAACGATAGACATGGGAAGACCGAATCCGCTCAGCGATTTTGAGAGAACAACAATATCCGGCTTTATTCCGGCCTCCTCGAAGCTGAAGAATGTGCCGGTACGCCCGCATCCCACCTGTATGTCATCCACGATGAGAAGAATATCCATTTCCCTGCATATCCGTTCCAGTTTTCGCAGCCACTTGGTAGAGGCAACGTTAAGGCCTCCCTCGCCCTGAACCGTTTCGACTATTACGGCGGCCGGATGGTCTACGCCGCTGCTGTTGTCATCCAGGAATTTTCTCAAGTACTCTGTTGTGTCGACAGATTCGCCAAGGTATCCGTCATACGGCATGAAAGTGGTGTCGTTAAGGGGCGTGCCCGCTCCCCCTCGATAGAAAGCATTTCCGGTAGCCGCAACTGAACCGAGCGATACGCCGTGGAAAGAGTTGGTGAATGCAATTACATTTGTTCTGTTTTTCAGCTTGCGGACAAGTTTAAACGCCGCTTCCACGCCGTTGGTTCCCGTCGGGCCTGTGAACTGTACCTTATAATCAAGGCCGCGGGGCTTTAGGATTACCGATTCAAACGTTTCGAGAAACTCTCTTTTTGCGGTACTTGCCATGTCCAGTCCCATGGCGATACCGTTTCTTTCTATGTACTCTATCAGTCTTTTTTTCAGCACATGGTTGTTGTGCCCGTAATTCAGCGAACCCGCGCCGCATAGAAAATCGATGTATTTATTGTTGTTTTCATCGACAAGGAAAGCGCCTTTTGCGCTGCGGAAAACTACGGGAAAAGAGCGGCAATAACTTCTGACGTTCGATTCGATTTTTTCAAACGTCTTCATGCTTCTCACGATTCGGATTTTTCAGGGACGGCGATGGCGTTATCGCAATTTGGCCATTTGGCCTCTTTACCGGCCATGTCTTGAGGCGCTTTAAGCCCCGTATTAAAGTTTGAACAGGTAAAAATTATATCTCCCGGCTGTACCTCGGCATTTTTATTTTCCGTGTTCATGACTTGCCTCCTCTTTTGGTTAGTTGCTGCTTTTGCGCAGCAGTTTCATCATTGGCCTTCGATTCCTTACTAGCAAGGTTGTCTCCGGAATCCGGTTTTTTCCCGGATGGCAACGGAGAGCCTCCGGTTTCTAGTTCCGTCCGTTCTACCTTTTTAAGAAATTCGGCGGATTCTTCAACTGTCGCTGACACAGGCCCTGAAACAAGTATCGGCGAAGTATCCGCGGCCTCTTTTGTAACCTCCATCATGTCCACAACCCTTTGCAGTGAAGAAAGTATGAGGGACTGCTCCCATTCCTTAAGTTCCATTATTTTTTCTACAAACCTATCCTGTAAAAGAGAGGGACTTTTTTCGATTATGGAATTTCCGGCATCGGTAAGTTTTACAAAAACGCGCCGCCTGTCGGCGTTGGAACGCACTCTCTCTACAAGACCGCGTTTTTCAAGCCTGTCAACTATGCTTGTTACCGTTGCCTGGCTAAGGCTTGCGCTTGCGGCAAGAACGCCCAAGGTAATTTCGTTATTAAAACGGTGTATTTCCTTAAGGACTACAAGCTGGGGACCGGTAATGCCATATAGCTGAACCAGGCATTTTGAGTGAATATCTATTGCCCGGATTATTTTCCGCAGCGAGACAAGAACAGATTCGCAAATATCAGAAGTGATCATTTATACCTCCAAAATAGTTCGTAGACTAAAATATTCAATACAAAATATTTTGTCAACTTATTTAAACAAAAAAATGATATTTATTTGATTTATAAGATATATTGTTTGGAATATATTGTTTTTTTACTATTACATTGACTGTTATAAACTACAGTGATATTTTGTGCCGTAACTAATTTGTGGATGATTTATATGAACTACAGGATGCCTGATATAAAGGATGGAGCGAAAATAGGGGAACTGGTGCGAAACTGCCCGCCGCTGGAGCTAAATTCCTGCTATTCGTACATATTGATTTGCGCCCACTTCAGAGATACGTGCGTCGTCGCTCGCGATGCGAAAGGCGAGGTAGTCGGATTCCTTTCGGCGTATTGTCCGCCGCAAGTTATGGATGTAATCTTTATCTGGCAAGTAGCCGTAAGAAGCGACATGCGGGGCCAGGGCATTGCGACCGGCATGATAAAAAATCTTTTAAAAAGGAAAAACCTGAATGATATTTCGTATGTGGAAACCACCGTCACACCTTCCAATAAGCAATCGTACAACTTGTTTCATTCCATCGCGAAAAAGTTGGGCGGCGGTTTTTCCGAGCGTGTGCTGTTTCCGGGTTCGTTATTCGGCAATGCCGATCATGAAGACGAAATATTGTTAAGGATAGGCCCCATCAACATCGCAAAGAGGCACGGGCTGTTTTAATTTATGATAATGCCGAAACTATACCGTATTGTGCGTGCTTATGTTTTTTTAACGTTGTTACTGCCGATATCTATTCTTGGCTGTGAAAAGCATACCGAAGAAACCATTAGTACTTTATCAAAGATAAAAAGTGAAGGCGTTGTTCGCGTCGGTTACGCAAATGAGGCTCCTTATGCCTATTACGACTCCGAGGCGGGGCGCCTAACAGGTGAGGCGCCGGAGATTGTCCGGGAGATCGCAAAAAGGATGGGCGTAAGCAAAGTGGAGGGCGTGCTGACGGAGTTTGGCTCCCTCATCCCGGGGCTAAAGGCCGAGAGGTTCGACATCATCGCGGCCGGTATGTACATATTGCCAAAGCGGTGCAAGGAGATAGATTTTACCAATCCCACATACAAAGTTGGAGAGGCGTTCCTTGTAAAGAGAGGGAACCCGTTTGGCCTCCATAGCTATGAGGATGTTGCCAAACGCCCAAGTGCGCGGCTCGGTGTCGTCGCCGGTGCGGTGGAACTTGGCTACGCCCGTGCCGTCGGAGTGCCCGACGACCGCGTAGCGGTACTTCCCGATACCCCTAGCGCTGTTGCCGCCGTCGAGGCGGGCCGGATAGACGCCTACGCGGGGACGAGTCTCACAATAAACGACATATTGGGAAAAACCGGCGAAGGGAAGCTCGAGAAGGCCGAGCCTTTTACGGACCCGGTTATAGAGGGAAGGGCCGTTATCGGCTACGGCGCATTCGGTATACGAAAGGAGGACAAAGATTTGTACAATGAATTCAACAGGCATTTGAAGAGCTTCATCGGTTCGGATGCTCACAAAAGGGTCGTCGAGCCTTTCGGGTTTACAGAATCCGAACTCCCCGGAGATGTCACGGCAGGGGAGTTGTGCAAGGGGCCGCAAGGTAGTAGACCTTGACCTTATGGAGATATTTGAACTCGCCGTAAAGCTCCTTGCCGGGCTGAAGGTCACTGTCACCATTACCTTCTGCAGCGCCCTTCTGGCCCTTGTCGCCGCTTTCACTGCGGGCTTGGCGCGGCTTTCAAAACGGGCATGGCTGAGAGTGCCGGCCCTTGTATACATAGACCTCTTCAGGGGGACCTCGGCCCTTGTTCAGCTCTTCTGGGCGTACTTCGCCCTGCCTCTTTTCGGCATAAAACTCGACGCACTTACCGTTGGCATCGTCGTGCTTGGACTGAACATAGGCTCCTACGGCGCCGAGGTTGTGCGTGGCGCAGTCCAGGCCGTACCAAGGGGACAGGGGGATGCGGCGGTGGCGCTGAACTTTACGCCATCGCAGGCGATGCGCCTGATAATACTGCCCCAGGCGCTTGTTGCCATGCTGCCGCCTTTCGGGAACCTTTTGATAGAGCTTTTAAAGTCCACGGCCCTTGTCTCGCTCATCACACTGAGCGACCTTACCTTCGAGGCCCAAATCCTGCGGTCGGAGACGCTCCGTTCAGCGGACGTATTTACAATGGTACTTGTAATGTACTTCCTGGTGGCACAGGCTATGAACCGGGGCGTAAGATACATGGAAAAACGCATGACCGCGGGCCGGGACTGGGGAGGTGTTGTGTGATATTCGATTGGTCCTTTACTCTCCGTATCTTGCCGGAACTCCTGCGCGCCTTTTTGGTGACCATAGAGGCGACGCTCGTCGGAATGTCGCTCGCCCTTTTCATGGGACTTGCGTGGGCGGTGCTTCGGCGCTCGAGGAGCCGCCTCATCGTTGGGGCGGCCTCCGGGGTCGTGCAGTTTGTCCGCGGCACTCCCTTGCTCGTTCAGATATACTTTGTCTTTTTCGTACTGCCCGATTTCGGGATTATTTTGCCGCCTTTTACCACAGGGCTTCTCGCCCTTGGCATTCATTACAGCGCCTACACAGCAGAGGTGTACCGTGCGGGCATCGAAGGCGTGCCGAAAGGGCAGTGGGAGGCGGCGATATCGCTTAACATGGGACGGTACCGCATGTGGAGATCCGTCATTCTACCGCAGGCCATCCCCCCCGTCATACCGGCGCTCGGAAACTACCTGGTGGCAATGTTCAAGGACACGCCCATGCTCGCAGCCATAACGGTCATGGAGATTTTGCAGACGGCAAAGCTCATAGGAGCGGAGACGTTCCGCTATCTCGAGCCCCTTACGATTGTCGGTGTGCTTTTTCTTTCGGTAAGCCTTTTGTCCTCGTATTTCATAAGGAAGCTTGAAATACGTTACGCCGTGAGAACGTAAGGGATGAAAGAAGAATCGATCATCAGCATGGCAGGGGTCTGGAAGAGTTTTGGCGAGGTGGAGGTCCTCCACGGTTTCGACCTCACGGTACCGCGTGGCCAGAAGCTCGTTCTTATTGGTTCGAGCGGCTCGGGCAAATCGACCGTTTTGCGGATACTTATGACGCTTGAGGAAATAAACGCCGGCTCCGTCCGGATTGATGGAGAGGATCTCTGGTCCACCGACGAACGCGGCAGAACTAAAGAGGCAATGGGTGATGCATTAAGGAGTATACGCGGCAAGGTGGGTATGGTGTTCCAGCACTTCAACCTTTTCCCACACATGAACGTTTTGAGGAACGTTACCGAGGCGCCCGTTCATGTCCTCGGTCTTTCCCGAAAGGTGGCGGAAGAGAGGGCACTTGACCTCCTCGACAGGGTGGGCCTCGCAGACAAGGCGGGCGCCTACCCGGCCCAGCTTTCAGGAGGACAGAAACAGCGCGTAGCCATTGCCCGAGCGTTGGCCATGCGGCCCAAAGTCATGCTTTTTGACGAGATAACCTCTGCCTTGGACCCCGAACTCGTCGGGGAAGTGCTCAACGTATTGAGGGATATAGCCTTGAAGAGCGATATCACTATGCTTATTGTCACTCACCACATAAACTTTGCGAGGGATATAGCGGACAGAGTTGTTTTTTTGGACAGCGGCCGAATTTTGGAAGACGACGTTCCCGTTGTTATTTTCAACAAACCGGAAAATGAAAGGACAAAGGAATTCTTGGCAAGCGTTATAAATGCATAATGGACTTTAACAAATGTTTTGCTAATAAAATGAGGGGTCAATATGAGCAAGGAGATTTTAGATACACATTACAAACGGTTGGCAAAGGACTACGACGAATTCCTTTGCTATTCTCCGGAATTTGTACGCGCCCTTACGAAAAAAATGATAGGCAAATTACGTCTTGAAGAAGACGACATATTTGTGGATCTGGGTTGCGGAACCGGCATGTACTCATTGGATATACTAAGGCAGGTTAGACTTAATAACCAAATATTAGGCGTAGATCCGTATCCTGAGATGCTTGCCGGTATTCCCGATGATTCATGCATCGAACCGGTTCAGCTTGACGCCCTTGGTTTTTCCAGAAAGCCGGGAAAGTTTGACAAAATACTTAGCAAGGAAGCCATACACCATATCCATGAGAGGGATGAGCTTTTTGCGAACCTCTTTGGCCGGTTAAAGCCGGGCGGGATACTGCTCCTTGTTCATGTTCCGCCGGATGTCCAATACCCGCTTTTTGAAAAAGCCCTGGAACGTTGCAGACAATGGCATGCAAATCCTAGTGAACTGGAAGAGCAGTTAAAAAACGCCGGATTCACAGTAGAATACGACCGCCTTAGTTATATTCACAGAATACCCAAGAATAATTATTTCAAAATGGTTGAATGTTGCTATATGTCCGCCCTAACGTCTTTGAGCAAGGAAGATATGATTAATGGACTAATCGAAATGGAAAAAAAGTATAAAAACCTTGCCATTCTTGAATTTGTGGATCATTTTGATTATCTAACAGCAACAAAGAAGCCATAAGTTAATGTGTAAACAATATAATTTCTACCCATTATTAGACACTCCCTTAGCCCGGATTATTCATGAAGAAATTGAATTTTCAAATTATAGGTCGTAACCAGTTTAAAATATGCTGCTTGCGCGCATTTCAGGAATTGCGCGAAAAGACAGAGTGTATTTTCGGGATGTCCTTCCCT
>JBHHVT010000018.1:0-17114 GCA_046754425.1 Nitrospinota bacterium
GGTTACGACCTATAATTTGAAAATTCAATTTCTTCATGAATAATTCGGGCTAGGCCGACGGCAAATTGCGCAAAGCGGTAAACGGCATCGCCTTGCAGGCGGACGACAAATCGCGCAAAGCATGACATTACATCGTAGGGGTGCTGCTCGCCGCGCCCTGGGCAGGTCAAGACCTGCCCCTACAAAGAAGTTTGAACCTGCGCCAGCAAGTTGCCTCCACTCGCAGGGTGGTGCCAGAATAATTCCTCCCGCTATAAGCGGGTCAGGCCTCTATGTTTACTCTGGTGCCGATGCGGGAAAGCTCTTCTTCGGCCCTTTGATCGCGCGCCTTTTCGGCCCGTTCTTTTTCTTTCTCACGCTCTTCCCGGTTGGCCCGTTCGCGTCTGCTTTGAGCTGTCTCCCTAACCGGGTGTGCCTGCGTCGCCGAAGTAACCGCCATATTTACCTCACCTGATTACATTTTATCCGGAATGGACGTGGATTAAACCTATAATTATTTTCTACTTTTTTAATGGGAAGTGGTCAACAGGGCCGATAGATGACGCCTCGCTCTGGTTCACCCATAACCGTATTGTTTGAAGGATTAAATCAGCCTGGTTGGTCGAGCCAAAACGACCGGCTCATGCTGCAAGCATGAACCAGCAGGAGTGCGATCTGCACCTGCGCCGGCATTTCGCCTCCACCCGCAGGACGGGCCTTACATCGTTTTCAGTTTTTTTAGTTTGCTTTTGGCGCTGTTTCCCGCTGACGTTTCGGGATATTCGGACGAAACTTGCGCGAAAACCTCTTCGGCCTTTTTAAACGCCTCTTCCTCGACGTATGACATTCCCTTCAGCAAAAGCGCGTCCGGCACAAACCGGGAGTTTGGATATTCCAGTAGAAGATCATCCACCCGCCCTATGCACGCGCCGAACGCGTCTATACCGTAATAGAACTTCGCGATAAGATACACGGTCTTAGCGAGACGCTCCTCCAGTTCGATTATTTTTTCCCGTGCGAACGGAACCGCCGCGTGGTTCGGGTAGGTGGTTACGAATTTTTTAAATGCTTTTAAACCTTCCCTGGCGTTCGTCTGGTCCCTTTCCATCTTGAACAGGTCGAGGTAGTAGCTCATCCCTTCGTAAAACGCGGCGTGCGGCGTCCTGTCGTCCAGCGGGTAAAGTTCGATAAACCTCTGGTACATCGGTACGGCGAGATAGTATTCCTTTTGCATAAAATACGAATCCGCAACGCCGAGCAGGGCATGTATTCGGAACGGGCTGTCCGGCTCCGCG
Organism: Nitrospinota bacterium; assembly: GCA_046754425.1. Classification (GTDB taxonomy): domain Bacteria; phylum Nitrospinota_A; class UBA7883; order JACRGQ01; family JACRGQ01; genus JBHHVT01. Next base: position 1,275 of record JBHHVT010000018.1, read on the forward strand.
TCCAGAAGACTCTGGTACCGTTTTTGCGCGGGGTCGTATTTGCCTTTCGCGTAAAAAAGGTTCGCCTTGTTAAAACTCTTTAAGGTTTCCAGCTTTTTTTCCGGCGTCGCGCAAGCGGATAAAATAAGGGCGGCAAGCAGTACGACGGAGGCTTTGTTTTTTCTCATAGGGGAGATAGTGTAACCGAAAACAGGCCGATTGTTTTCATTACAAAAGCCGGAGAATCTCTTTTTCGGCCGCAGCCATTCCGTCGCTTCCGTTTCCCACTACCCTGATGACATTGTCCATGTCCGCAATATAATAGGTAGCGAAAGAATAGTGTAGCAGCTTCTTCCTTAGTTCCCCGGTTTCGTCCATTGCGAAGTCGTAATGAACCGACTTTTGCCTTAGCCTGTTTTTAAGCATTTCCACGCTGAGTTGTTTTTCTTGCGATGGGTTTACGATACCCACAACCCTTAAACCGCTTTTTCGATACTTCCCGTCCAGTGTTACGGTCCATGCGAGCATTTCGTCGGCAATTTTAACGCCCGGCCTCCAGAAAAACAGAAACGTAACCTTTGCCGTATCCGCGCTACCGTCCGACTTGACAATCCAACTGCTTTCGGCGATTTCGGGGAGCGGTTCTCCGACCATCACGCCGGAAACATATACGTTGAACTTTACCGCTACGACAAAAAAACCGACCAGTAACAGACCACCCAAAAACAGATAAAGGGAGTTTTTCCGGGCCTGCTTTAAAACGTTTTCCATCATGGGACATGATGTACTTTTTTACATGTGACGTAAAGCCGGCAGGAACATGAGATCCTGCCGGAAGCCGACGTTACCTGTTTGCTTACGTCCCGTGGGGACCCTGTGATTCTTTCAATCGGTACCGTTAAAGAGCCGGCCTTTTTTTGGATATTTCCGGGTCGCGCATTATTTCATAAGCGGAAGCCGCGCAAAAAAGAGACGGTTCGTCGAGGTGTCTTGCGATAAACTGCACGCCGATGGGTCTCCCCGATGACGAAAAGCCGCCCGGCACCGCGATGGCCGGCAAACCGGCCAGGTTAACGCTTATCGTAAAAATATCGCTCAAATACATCTGCAGCGGATTGTCGCTTTTCTCTCCGATATTGAACGCCGGTGTGGGCGTGGTCGGCGTCAGCAGAAGGTCGCATTTTTCAAAAACCTTTTGGAAGTCCCGCGTTATTAGCGTCCTCACCTTTTGCGCCTTAAGGTAGTAGGCGTCGTAGTAGCCGCTGCTGAGGACGTAGGTGCCCAGCATGATGCGCCGTTTTACCTCCGCGCCGAAGCCGTCCATCCTGGTATCGACATACATCTTTTCCAGATTGTCCGCCGCCGCGTTACGGTATCCGTATCTAACGCCGTCGTAACGGGCGAGGTTGCTGCTTGCCTCGGCGGGCGCGATAACGTAGTAGGTCGGCACGGCGTACTCCGTATGTGGCAGTGAAACTTCCTCTATCTTCGCCCCCTCCTTTTCCAAAAGGTTTGCTGTTTCCCTTACCACCGCTTCCACTTCGGGATCTACACCCTCTATGAAATATTCCTTCGGCATGCCGATAACCATTCCCTTCACCTCTTTTTTAAGCGCTTTCCGGTAGTCGGGAACCGGCTCATCGAGGGAGGTCGAGTCCATCGGGTCGTGACCGGCGATTGCCTGAAGGATGATCGCCGTATCCTCCACGCATTTGCCGAACGGGCCTATCTGGTCCAGCGACGAGGCGAACGCGACCAATCCGAACCGCGAAACGCGTCCGTACGTAGGTTTAAGGCCCACCACGCCGCAGCAGGCCGCGGGCTGGCGGATAGAACCGCCCGTATCGGAGCCGAGCGATCCGGGACAAAAGCGTGCCGCGACGGCCGCCGCCGACCCGCCGCTGGAACCTCCCGGAATGGCGTCGGTGTCCCACGGGTTTCGGGTCGGGCCGAAATAGCTCGTTTCGTTGGAAGAGCCCATCGCGAATTCGTCCATATTGGTTTTGCCCAGCGTTACCGCCCCGGCCTGTCGCAGTTTTTTCATCACAAACGCGGAATAAGCCGGTTTAAAGTTTTCGAGTATCCGGGAGCCGCAGGTGGCCGCGTGGTTCTCTATGACTATCAGGTCCTTTATGGCAAGCGGTATGCCCAGTAGGCCGCCGCGCTCCCCACCGGAGATTTTTATGTCAGCCTCTTCCGCTTCCCGTACGGCGTCCTCGCCGTAAACGTCGATGAACGCGTTAATTTTAGAGTCGAACTTACCAATTTTGTCGAGACAGCTTTTTGTCAGCTCTACGGAAGACAGCTCCTTATCCGCAAGTTTTTGCGAAAGGGAAGCGATCGATTCGCCTGAAAAATCTATCATCTCGCCGCTTATTCGATAATCCGCGGCACGGAGAAGTAGCCCTGCTCCTTCGCGGGAGCGTTATTAAGCGTCGTTCCCTTTCGGAACTTGTCTATCGCCGCGTCTTCCCTGAAGACGTTTTCCACCTCAAGGGCATGGCTGGTGGGAACCACCTCTTCGGTGTTCAGACGCTCCAGCATGGCGATGTGCCCCAGAACGTCAGATAGCGTCGCCGCCGTAACCTCAAGCTCCTCGTCGGCAATTTTGAGGTTGGCGAGTCTGGCAACCTTCCTCACTTCTTCCGTCGACAGGCGTGCCATTACTTGCGGTGAGACGCCTTTTTGGAACGCCACCTTTTCTTCTGCTTTTTCTTTCGCGTATTGCTTGCCATCCGTTACTCCTTTATCAGTTTTGGTTTGAGTCGATAAGTTTAATGACTTTCGGATTTTAGTGCAACGCCACCCTGCGGGTGGAAACGATATGCTGGCGCTAGTGCTGAAAGCCACTCCATTACTACACGATAGACGTTTTAATGCGCTTTGCGCAATTTGCTGTCCGCCTGGCGGACCGGGTCCGCCGCAATTGCCTCCGCCTGCAAGGTGGCCAGCAGCTATGGATTGACTGTTTTTTTAAGTTTCTGGTAAATTGTCTGTTAGATTTTAAAGGTGAGAGAATTGAATGTTTAAAAAGACGATAGAGAAACTGGACAAGGAGCTTATGGAACTCCAGCGCCAGCTCAAAGTGGATATCCCCCGCGACCTTCAGACGGCGGCGGCGCACGGCGACCTGAGCGAAAACGCGGAGTATGACGCGGCTAAGGAGCGCAAGAGAATAGCCGAGGCCCGGCTTTCGCAGATCGGCGGACGAGTAAGGCTGTTAAAAAGCATCGATCTGGATAAGGTTGCAAAGGATAGGGCCGGGCTTGGAAGCATCGTTACGCTGGAGGATCTCGACAGCGGCAACGAGATTACATACGAGCTTGTGCTGGCAGACGAGGTCGATATTGACGCGGGTAAGATATCAATCCAGGCCCCGATAGGAAGGGCGCTGATGGGAAAACAGGTGGATGACGACGTATCGGTCATCATGCCGGCCGGAAAAAAGGAGTTCATCGTCCTAAAACTCGTTACCATCCACGAACGCGAGTTTTAAACCCGCCAATAGTGCGCCGGGAAACCGATTAGGACAACTTTTACCTTATTCCATTAAGATACAGCCAGTTACCTAACTGCATCGAATTCGACTCTTCCGATACGAATACGTTGCACCAGCTCAGAGCTGATAAAGCACTAATAAACAATATGTTATAAATAATCACATTACAGGTGCGGTATTATCGTGTCTAAAATGGACCGTAAAAAAGCCTCATTTGAAGCGGCAGTTTTTCTAACAGATTGATTATATTGCGAGAACCCCGCATGGCACGGCAGTTGCAATTATGTTAGGACAACTTAGAAGTTGAAAAAAGAACACCCTCTAACCTCCCCTTAGAGATAAGGGAGGCGGTTCCCAGCCGCCTCCCTTTTTATTTTTCATCGAATCATAGAAAGCCGGTATCTGGACATATTACTCGGTTGAAGATGAGGCAAGCGGCAGGTTCTATTCTTTTTCTATTACCGTCATCTTTTTGATTTCGATTTTCTCAATCGGGTTATCGCGGGCGTCTCTTTTGGCGTTGACGATTTTATCCACCACGTCCATACCATCCACCACTTCGCCGAAGACAGTGTACTGACCGTCCAGGAAAAGGGAGTCCGCCACAACGATGAAGAACTGCGACCCTGCGGAATCCGGGTCTTGCGACCTTGCCATAGAGAGCCGTCCGCGCGTATGTTTTTTATCATTAAACTCGGCCTTTATCGTGTAACCGGGGCCGCCCATGCCGTGCATGGAGCGATCGGCGCTTTTTGAGTTCGGGTCTCCGCCCTGGATCATAAATCCGGGAATAACCCGGTGAAAGGTTGTTCCGTTATAAAAACCCTCTTTCGCAAGTTTCCTGAAATTTTTCACGTGTCCCGGCGCCACATCCGGGAAAAAGGTAAGCTCTATATTGCCCATCGTCGTTTCAAGTATCGCGTTTCCCACTTTTCCCTTCTTTCCTTTTTTACCGGCCGATGCCGTAGCAGTACCGAATGCAAGCAACGCCGCAAGGCCGATAACTACCGTTGTTAGTACTATTTTTCCGTATCTCATATTTACCTCGCTATCAATTCTTTTGCGTGGCGGCGGGCGGCCTCCGTTATTATTTTGCCAGCACCCATTCTGGCCAGCTCCTCCACGCGGCCATCATCGTTCAGCCGCCTGATTGATATGGCAGTATGCCCGTTTAGGACCTTTTTCTCCACAACGAAATGCCTGTCCGCCTGCCGCGCAATCTGCGGCAAATGCGTTATGCAGATTATCTGGCAGTTTTTTGCGAGTTTTTTCAGTTTTTCGCCCACCATATCGGCGCTTTTACCGCCTATGCCGGAATCCACTTCATCGAACAGCACGACCGGAACAGGTTGAGGCCTGCCGGTTGCACTTTTTAAGGCCAGCATCACCCTTGATATTTCGCCGCCGGACGCTATCTTAACAAGCGGCTTGGCGGGCTGTCCTTCGTTTGCTGAAAAAAGGAACTGATACTCGCCAAACCCGTGCGGGAACATCTTTCGCCGAACGCCGTCCAGCTCAAAACCGGACTTATCGTCCGGCGCGAGTAACACTTCAATCTCGAACCGCGCCGCCGGCATGTTAAGTTCCGTCATTTCTTTTTGGACATCCTTCTTGAAGGCGGCTATTCCTTTAGCTCTTTTTTTATGAAGCGCGGCCGCTTTTTTTTCCAACTCCTCGGTAGCTTTCGTCAGTTTGCTTTCAAGCTCATCGCGTTGTGCGTCCGCGTTTTCTATAGAGTCCAGTTCACGCCTCGTATCCTCAACCATCTTTATCAGGCCGGGCAGATCTTCTTTATGTTTTCTTTTTAGTTTTTCTATAAGCGCCTGGCGTTCTTCCACTTCGCGCAGTTTAGCGGGGTCGTCTTCAACCGATGAGCAGTAGGACTGTATTTCAAGCGCGGCGTCTGACAGCTGCGCGGAAGTTTCAGAAAACAGGTTGGAGTACTTTTCAAAGAAGTGGTCGGCTGATATCAGGTTTTTCATTTCTCTTGCGGCCTGTTCCAGTTTCGCAAGGAGCGACTCGTCTGAATCGTAAACCTTTTCGAAGATTTCCTGACCCGTCATCCGTATCTTTTCCGCCGATGCGAGCCGCCTCTGTTCGTTTTCCAGCCGGCTTTCCTCATCATCCTTCAGGTCGGCTTTTTCGAGTTCTTCCAGCTTATATTCCATGAACTCTTTTTGCGCCCGCGCTTCCTTTTGTTTTTTTATAAGTTCGTTCAGGGCCGCATCCAGTTTTCGAATTTCCAAAAGCCTTTCCGCAACCTGTTCGCGTTCGCCGTCCAGGCCAAGATAGCTGTCCAGCCACGGAAGGTGCGTCTCTTTACGTAGAAGCGCCTGATGGTCGTGCTGGCCGTGTATATCGACCATGGTTTCGCCGGCCAGTTTCAGCGCCGAGAGGTTAATCGCAGAGCCGTTGACAAGCGCGCGGCTCTTGCCTTCCGTCCGCAGGAGCCTTCGTATTATGAATTCTCCCTCTTCGGCGTCTATACCCTGCTTTTCCAAAATTCGTGCGGCAGGTTTAATCCATTTTTCGTCGAAAACGGCTTCGACCATCGCGCTTTTCTCTCCGCTTTTTACCAGGTCGGAGTCCGCCCGTTCACCCAGGACGAGGTTAAGCGCCGAGACTATCATTGATTTACCGGCGCCGGTTTCGCCGGTGAGTATATTAAGGCCGCTGCCGAATTCCACGGCAAGCTCGTTTATCAACCCGATATTTTTTATCCGAAGCCGGTTAAGCATCTGGCGAGATTTCGTTTTCGTCGCAAACCTTGTTTTTTCCTGTTTTTTTCGCAATGTATAGACCCTGGTCCGCCCGGTCAATCATATCCAGTACCTTGTCGCCCTTGCGGTATTGGCTTACACCGGCGCTCAGGGTTACCGCCGCATGTTCGCCGCGGACGGTGAATTCCATATTTTGTATATGCCTCCGGATTTTCTCCGCCATTTTTACGGCCTTGACAAGCTTTGCATCCGCGCAGATGACCGATATCTCCTCGCCGCCGTAACGGCAGATATAGTAGCTGTTGTTAAAGACGTCGGTCATCTCTTTTGCTACAGTCCTCAGCAGTGTGTCGCCGACGATATGGCCGTATTGGTCGTTGAAATTTTTAAACTCGTCCAGGTCGAACATAATCAGCGAGAAATCCCAGCCCTTCTCCTTTGCCATCCCCAGCTGCTTACCCATCTCTCCATCGAAGAAGCGGCGGTTATAGAGTCCCGTCAGGCTGTCGATGCGCGCCATTTCCTTTGCATCGGTAAGCTCGACGTGGAGCGATTCGAGCTCGGTTGTAGATTTTTTAAGCTTGCCCTGTATCTCCGTGTTTTCTGCCTCCATCTCATGCGTGTCGCGCAGCAACGATCCCAGCAGCGATTCCAGTTCGTCGATTTTTTTAACCTTTTTTGCCTTATCCGCGTGTTTTTCAAGCTTTTTACCGTATTCGGACGAATACTTGACGTTTTGAAGGATATCCACAATCGTATTTAGTATCAGTTCGCTGGCCTTTAGCGTAACGGCCTCTGCGATTTCGAATTCCTTTTGCATTTTCTCTTCGGACTCCACATGCATATTCCGATCAAAAAACTTCCGATATATTTGGCTGTTGAGTTTGGCGGTGAAATCAACTCTTTCGTCAAGCAGTTTATCAAGGTAAATTTTTATATCATCGTCCCGGTTGTAAAAGTACTCGAACCAGACGCGGAAGTTTTCCGGATTTATCGGGATCTTTTTTTTGGACATGAAGGGGAGAAGTTTTTTGACCACTTGCTGTGTCTTTTGCGAATCCTGATATTCAGTCATTGCTTGTTGTTTTCCCTCCCCAGCCCAATTTGCTCCTTAGCGTATCATAATGGGTTCTGTCCGGCACTTTAATAAACCTGGTGACCCTGTCGGACCTGCCTACGGTAAGACGATCATTTTCGTTTATATCAATATATACCTGTCCGTCTAGCGTCGCTATTATACCCTCCTGTCCAGCAGCGAAGTCGATATCTATAATGGAGTCGCCGGGGATAACTATCGGTCTGTTGGTCAGCGTATGTGGGCAGATTGGGCATATCAGCAGCGAGTCCAGTAGAGGGTAGAGTATCGGGCCGCCCGCGCTCAGCGCGTAGGCGGTTGAACCGGTCGGCGTGGATATTATCAGCCCGTCCGCCCGGTAGGCGCTGACATGATGCCCGTTTACCGATATCGAAAGCTCGATCATTTTCATGGTCGACTTGCGGCTGAAGAAGATGTCGTTAAGCGCGGTGTTGGATCCGGAGTCTTTGGCGTTACTAATTTTTAGGTCCGCCATCATCCGTTCCTCGATTGTGTAATCGCCCGATATCAGTTTATCCAACGACTCTTCAATCTCGTCAAAGGCCACTTCGGTAATAAATCCCAGGCTCCCGAGGTTGATCCCCAAAAGGGGGAGTGACTCAGCGGTGGCCAGCCGGGCGGCGCCCAACAGGGTTCCGTCGCCGCCAAGCACTATCAGTCCGTCGGCCATTTTTACGAGTTCGTCGTCGTCAAACCCCCTGGTTTTTAGAAGGCCGGCCGTTTTATTGTTGGCAAGGATTTCCACCGAGTTTTTTTTGCCCCACTGCATGATGCGTTTAACGCCGTTCAAAGCGAGGGCGAGTTCCGGTTTTACGATTAAGCCAAGCCGTTGAAAATGTGTATCTGCCATAACCTTGATAATTTACTCGTTTAGTAAGGAAAATATCCAGTCCGAATCTTCAGCGGCACTTTTAAGGGCCGCGAGGTTTTCTTTAATGTATCCAAGCGTGTCGGGCACGAACCTGAGGTAGAAACGGTTTTGTTTTTCCATAGCCTGGTAACCAAACGTACCCAGAGCCTTGAGGCTTCGCTGCAGACTCACCCTTTTCAGCATGTCGTTAAACGCCTTTGTGTCAAATTCGCTCTTTGCGGCAAGTTTCCATCTGTCCATGTAGTAATTTATCAGCTCGTTTCTTGTGTCGCCGTCCAGCTTGACGTAAGAATCGTAAAGGAGCGACGCCAGGTCGTAATGTCTCGGTCCCATCCGCCCGTCCTGGTAATCCAGTATGTACAAATGGCCGCCCTTAATAAGGATGTTCCGCGCATGGTAATCACGGTGCGTGAAAAGCATCGGTTCTTCAATTATGGGCGACACCAGACGCATGAAGAACTTTTCCAGCCTCTCCTCATCGCCCGGTCCAAGCTGTTTGGCCCGGCAGCCTTTTATAAAATATCGCACCGTGTGCCTGAGTTCGCTCATGTACTTATCGGTATCGAACTTGCGCAAACCCGCCGGGTTATCCGGTTCCATTTTCATGGTGCATTCAATCTGGATGACCATGAGCAGGTCGATTACCTTCATATAAAGCGTCATCATTTGGTTATTATCCGCGCCGGATACGTGGTCGGCGAGCAGGTTGTCGCCGCAGTCCTCCAGGTAGATAAACCCGCGTTCGGGTTTCGTAAGGTATATCTCCGGAACGGGCACACCGCAGCCGCTCAAAAAACGCTGCAACCTGATGATATCCGATTCGCTTTCGTTAAACGGCTCGGCGAGCTTCATAAGGATAACGCTTTTTGGAAAAGCGTTTTTATCGTGGAAAGACAGCCTGTAATAGGTACGGTCCGACGCGTCGCCGGCAAGCGTTTTAATGTCGAAGTCGATAGTGCTCCGTTCGCGCAGCTTCACACCCTCCTTCTTAGCGCATATTTTTAAATAATTTTTCGATCGCCACAACCGTTTTATGAAGCGCTCCCCGGTTTTGCAAAATCGTATCATACCCCGCCGCGCCTGTTTTTCGGCGCATTTCCTCGCTATCAAGCAGCCGTGACAGTCCGTCCGTAAGACTATCGCCGTCCGTTACCGCAATCGCACCACCAGCTTCGACCAGCTTTTGCGATATTTCACGGAAATTGTTCATGTGCGGGCCGAACAGTACCGGCAGTTTCCACGCGGAAGCCTCCAGCGGATTCTGGCCGCCGCGGGGTATGAAACTGCCGCCTATAACCGCCACGTCGGCCGCGCCGTATAGCTCGGCTAGTTCCCCCAGCGTATCGAGTATCAGTATCGAGCCCGGGCCGCCGCTGTTTTCCGACCGCAGTCTCGGCGGTTTGAATCCCCTGTCCGCGCATAATTCAGTTATCGCGTCCGCTCTCTGCACATGACGCGGCGCGATAACCGGATAAAGCCGGTCACGGCTTTCCGACAGTTTATTCATTGATTCGAGGAACAGTTCGTCTTCGCCGGCGTGGCTGCTGGCAAGGACGACGACGGCCGCGTTTTCCGGAATAGAGAACCGGTGCCGGATTTTACTTTTTTCAGCGTTTTCGTCCGGCAGTTTGCCGTCGAACTTTATATTTCCCGCGACGAATGTTTTGTTTTTGTCGGCGCCAAGGGAGACGATCCTTTCGGCGTCTTTTTTCGATTGCATCAGAAGAAGGTCGATTGAACCGAAAAAGGGCGCTATAATGGGCCGAACCATACTGTATTTGCGATAAGAATTGTCGGAAAGCCTGCCGTTTACGACCGCCGTGCCTATTCCGGATTTGCCCGCGTGATAAATCAGGTTCGGCCATATCTCGGTTTCCATCAATACGATTAATCGGGGCGAGAAAAATGAAAGGGCCGATTTTACCGCGCGGTGAAAATCGAACGGGAAATATGTAATAGTGGCTTTTCCAGTCAGCTTTTTCATTGACGTTTCCATACCGCCTTTGGTGGAAGTGGAAAATGTTACGGGTAGATCCTTATTTTGTTTTAACAGTTCGTCCACCAGCAGTGCGGCGGCGTTCGTCTCCCCGACGGATACACCGTGTATCCAGATACCCCCTTTTTTAGGCGGCGGGAAATCATATCTCCCCAACTTCTGGCGCAGGCTTTTCAGACTGTCCTTACCCGTTAAAAGCCGCCAGGCAACGTAGAAAAACATCACCGGCGTCAGCAGTTTAAGCAGGAGATTGTATAGATTAAACATCAGGAAAATCTGTCGGCAAGTTTGGTAATCCTGTTAAGCTCCTTTTCCAGCTCGGCGCGCCTTGATTCGAGTTCTTGTTCGCTGCTTTTTCTATCGACAGAGATCGGTTTGCCGAAGACCATGTTGATTCTCGTAAATGGCATCGGGATTATGGTCTTATCCCAGCTGCCGAGATTTTTATTTCTCTCGGCGCCGAAAGCTACCGGCACTACAAGCTTCCCCGTCAGCTTGGCCAGCGCGACCGAACCAATCTGCGCGATGTTTGCCGGTCCGCGTGACCCGTCCGCTATCATGGCGACGCCGGCTCCTGCGGCACTGGTGCCTTTATTGAGCACTTTGGCCAGCACAAGCAGCGCGCGGGTCGGACTTTTGAAAGTAGAACCCCTTACCGTGATAAATCCGAATAGCCTTAATACTCCGTCTATTATGTCGCCGTCGGAACTGGGGGAGACCAGTATCCGCCACTTTTTTTGCCGGCGGAAATGATACGGCATATAGAAGATGCGGCTGTGCCAGAAGGCGAGGACAACGTCATTTTTGCGTACGAATTCCGCCTGCTCCTTACCGATTACGTTTACGCGCATGCTCAGTCCCGCCAGGTATATCCAGAAAAAACCGATAAGAGGCGCGACCGTCCGGTTAAAAAAGCGTTTTATGCTTTCAGTCCCCCTTTGGTTCGCCCGGTTCGGCGCCTGTAGAAACCAACCGCGCGGCAATTTTCTTGAACGGCTCGAAGATGTCCATTGGAACCGGGAATACCGTTACGCTGTTGTTTTCGGAGGCTATCTCTCTTAGCGTTTGGAGGTAACGCAATTGCAAGGTTATCGGCTGTTCGGACATTATCTTTGCCGCATCAAGCAGTTTTTGCGCGGCCTGGAATTCTCCCTGCGCGTTGATAATTTTCGCGCGTCTTTCCCGTTCTGCCTCGGCCTGTTTTGCCATGGCCCGTTTCATCTCTTGCGGTAGGTCGACGTGCTTGATGGCGACCGTTGTTACTTTTATGCCCCACGGGTCGGTCTGCCTGTCAATGACCTCCTGCAGTCTGCCGTTTATCTCCTCCTGACGGGAGAGCACCTCATCGAGTTCCGACTGGCCCAGTATGGCCCGAAGCGTCGTCTGGGATATCTGTGCCGTATTGAAGTGGTAGTCCTCCACCTTTATGACGGCGTTTTCCGCCTCCATTACCCTGTACATGACGACGGCGTTTACGGTTATCGACACGTTATCTTTCGTAATTATGTCCTGCGGCGGCACGTCAAGAGCGATTATCCGCATGTCGACACGCTTCATCGACATTACCACCGGTATTACAAGTTTAATTCCCTTTGCATACGTGGTGAAATATTTGCCGAAAAAGAATATTACGCCCCGTTCATATTCCATGATTATCTTGACGGAGGAGGCTATGAGCATGAACAGGAGGATACCCGCGGCGAGGAATGTTGATATCATTAGTGCCTCCTTATTAATTTATCGATCATATATTAACCCGCCAAATCGCGTGGTGTAAACAAAACCGCGCTAAATGTGCCAAATGGCCGCTCGGCCTTCTTTACACCCCTTTGATAATATTATATGACTGTATGTGTGATAAACTCTAACTATTTTGGAAGTGAAGGGGGAGAGTTTACCTCCGTAAAACCGATTGTCGGAAGGGTAATTATTAAGTAATTCCAATGCGATTTTCAGCTTATCCATATATCACCGTAGTCCTGTTCATACTGGTGGTTAACGTCTGGCTGGCGGTCAGGTTTCTTTTAAAAGCCAGAAAATGGGGTGACGATTCGAAAAACGACGATGTTTGAAAAATACAAAATAAACAAGCTCGTAAGCGAAATCGCATCGTCACCGGACAAGGAACACAAGTCTGTTATCGCCTCCCTTCGCGAATACGGACAACAGGGCCTTGACGCACTGGTGGAACAATATCGCATCAGCCGCATACTGCACGAGGACATGAAAAACCATCTCCGCGTCTATTACGACAAAAGATCGCTCGCCCAATTCATTCATCTGCTGGGAGACGCCAATGAAGGACTAAGGACCCTGGCGGGGGACATCATCCTGGACAAGGGTGGCGCCTCGGTGCTGCCGCAGCTCGTTGAGCATCTAGGGGACGGTAACACGTACCAGCGGAGGGGCCTTACGCATCTCATTACACGGATAGGAAACTCATCTACTTTGGATAAGATAATACCGCTTCTCCACGATGATGACAGGGAGATTAAAAAGACCGCCATTGCGATAATGGGGGAGATAGGAGGTACCTCCGCCACGATGCATATCGCATCGCTTATTGGGGTGGACGACTGGTGGGTGCGCAAAAAAGCCGTTGAGGCGCTGGCGAAAATCAAGGATCCCCAAAGCCTCGACAGCCTGCTTGCGCAGCTCGACCGGGAAAAGGACCCCAAGATAAAAAGCGATATCATAAGCACGCTGGGAGATATAGGTGACGCAGAGACCGCTCGCCGTATCCTGCCGCACATAAACAATGAAGACCTGGTATTGAGGCAGCAGGTGGTGGATGCGGTGGAACGAACCGCCGATGCCAGCATAGTTTCCGACGTTATCGCCATAATGAAGGACGCGGAAGTAAATACGCGGCGCGCCGCCGTGGAGATACTGGATAAGGTAAGGGATCCTAACGCGGTTCATATGCTGCTAAAGGCCCTGCAGGACAGCGACTGGTGGGTGCGCGAAATAGCAACGGACGCCCTTGTGGAGCTTCGCAGCGGCGGCCTCAACAAAAAGGTTATTGAACTCTTTAAAAGCGAAGAGGAAAACGTGCGGCGCTCGGCCGTGGAATATTTCGTCCGTTCTCCCGACCCGGCCGCTCTCGATGGACTGATAGGATTGCTTAAGGATCGCGACTGGTGGGTGCGCGAAAAATGCGTGCAGGCGCTGGGAAAGCTGGGTGATGAAAAGGCCATTGAACCGATATTGGAACTGGCGGAGGATCCCGATGTGCGTGTGGCGGTGCCTGCGGCGTTTGGGGATATCGGCGGCGGCAAAGCTGTAATGTACCTTCACGATTTCATGGAGGATCCGGACCGTTCTTTCCGTCTGGCGTCGCTGAAAGCGCTGGGGCTGATAAAATCCAAGGTCTCTCTCCCTCACATAAAGAACATGGTGAAGGATGAAGACGACGCTATCCGCAATAGGGCGCTCGCGATAATAAAAGATATGACGGGCCGCGCGGTGAGGGCCGAACAGATTATCGCGGAGCAGGAGAGGGAAAGGTCCACCGGCGGGAGCACAGTGTTGTCCGCGGTCGTGCCGGAGGACACGAAAATGATGGTTGAAGCCATCCTGGTCATCGATCTTGCCAGCTCTACGGAAATCGGCTCAACATACGGCGACAGTTTCGCCATGAAAATCAGCGACAGGCTTACCGAACTTGTAAAACCAATCTCGGCTAAACACAGGGTAAGATTTACGAAAAGCACCGGCGACGGTTATCTCATGACGTTTCCGCAGGTAAAAAACGCGATCGATTTTTCACTGGACGTTCTCGATGTCGTAAAAGAAGATAACGAGAAGGTATCCGAGGGCGAAAGGATTAAATTGAGATTCGCCGTCAATGTGGGAGAGACGAGGATAGACGCGAAGGGCGACAGGCTGGGAACTGCGGTAAATATGACTTTCAGGGTAGATGGGTTAAAGTCGGAGAGTCTTATACCGGACGAAGGCGGTATTAAAAAAGAAGAGATGCCTCTTGTGAACCGTATCCTTATTACGGAGCCTGTACATAAGGAGGCGACGGCGCACAACGATTTCAAGACCCGCTACATAGGTTTTTTTGACATGAAAGGTATAAGCGGAAGGCATAAAATTTTCCAGCTTATTGGAAGGTAGGATACTGTGAAAACCTGATGCCTCACCCTTCGACCGTTCGACAAGCTCACGGTTCAGGGTGTCATGGTGAGTTTAGCGAACCATGACCGACTGGAAAATTTCATTTTCACGTACCGGCAACCGATATTAAATTGAGTGATATGGAAATAAAACGTTTTTCGATTTTGGCTGTCGCCGTTTTTATTCTCGGCGCGGGGTTTATATATTTACGGCCGTTTGCCGCTGATTCGGTGGAAGGCGCCCCCTCGCCGGACTGGCTAACATCTTACTGGCACAGACCGCTCGCTCCGCAGGGTAAGGCTCCCGATCACTATTCCGAACTTGAAGCGTCGCTTATGCCGGAAGACTGCGGCACTTGCCATGAAGCGCAGTACGAGGCGTGGCGGACGTCGAGGCATTCCAAGTCGATGGGGCCGGGAATTATGGGCCAGTTCGGTCCACCCTGGCTGGACGTCGGCTCCGTTAACTTTTGTCAGGAGCAGCTGCCGTCCATTCCCGCCGGCGGGCGGTATGTTCCGAACAGGCTGTACGATGAAAAACTCCGCGGCCAGGGGTTGGCGTGCGCCGCCTGCCACGTGCGCAAACATAAGCGTTACGGACCGCCGCCCCGAGACGTGGTGGACCCGGATACGCCGCACGACGGCTTTACCGTCGTTAAGGATTTCAACCGCTCCGAGTTTTGCAAGTCCTGTCACCAGTTTAATCCGGGGGAGAGGAGCCTCAACGGCAAGTTGATGGAAAACACATACGAGCAGTGGAGAGCCTCAAAATACGCAAAAGAAGGGACGCAGTGCGCCAACTGTCATATGCCGGACAGGAAACACAGTTTTGCCGGTATTCATTCGCCCGAAATGGTGAAAAAGGGGATGACCGTCAAGATAGACCGCAAATCGGGAGGTGTTAACGTGTTAGTCACCAACTCCGGTACAGGTCACAAACTTCCCACTTATGTTACGCCGAAGATTGCCGTTATCGGAAAGGTTGTTACGCTGGAGGGAGAGGTAATCAGGGAGACGGTTGTCGAAAAACCGATACAGTGGATGGTCAGCATGAACCTGCGGCAGGAGTATTTCGATACGCGCCTCAACCCCGGAGAGACTTTTACGGCGAAGTTTGATTTTCCCGAAAAGTACAAGGGCAACATCTACGAGATAGAGATAAGGGTGTTTCCGGACGAGTTTTACCGGCGCTTTTACGAGTCTCTTATCGCGAACCCCCCCGGCGGCATCAAACTCGATTTGATTAAAAAGGCGCATGAGGAGGCGAAAAACTCCGACTTCTCGGTTTACAGCCGCAAACTCGACTTCTAACCACCTTGCAGGTGGAGGCGGCTACGGCAAAGCGAGGCTTCCGAAATTGGTCATGCCGAGCTTCTGCGAGCGAAGCGAAGCTAAAGCCGGTAAAAACGTTGTAGTGGCGCCGCTTGCTGCGCCTTCTTTAGTACACCGCGTAGACGGGCAGGGCAAGCCCTGCCCCTACATACGATACCTGCGCCAGCATAATGCTTCCAGACGCAGTCCGGTTACTTGAAGCGTTTTTTATAGAATTGCTCGAATT
>JBHHVT010000019.1:0-16997 GCA_046754425.1 Nitrospinota bacterium
CATCCACATCTTTATCCGTCAGTCCTGGCCAGAGCGGTATAGTGATTAACTTTTCGTATTGTTCTTCCGCCTTGGGACACAAACCTTTTTTATATCCCAACCGCTGGTAATATGGATGCATGTAAACCGGAATGTAGTGAACATTCACCCCTATCCCCTCGGCTCGCAGAGCATCGAATATTACATCTCTCCCGACACGCAGCCGTTCCAAGTCAAACCTGACAACATACAAATGCCAGGCCGATTCCGTTTCTTTTAAGCGGCGCAGCGGCTCAACTTCTGGGATTTCTTTAAACGACTCCTCGTAGCGACCGGCAATTTCCCGCCTGCGACGAATGAATTTATCAAGTTTTTCCAATTGCGATTTACCGAGCGCGCACAATATATCCGGTAATCTGTAGTTAAATCCCAGCTCGTTCATTTCATAAAACCACGTTCCCTGTTGCAAGCGCTGCCTTGCATCCGTAGAAATACCGTGCGACCGGAAACTGCGGAGCCTATCAGCAAGTTTTTTATCGTTTGTTGTTACTATTCCGCCTTCTCCCGTTGTAATGTTTTTTACCGGGTGCGTGCTGAAAACGGTCATATCGGCAATCGAGCCAACGGGACGTTTTTTATACTCCGCGCCCAGCGCGTGTGCCGCGTCTTCAATTACCGTAAGACCATACTTTTCCGCGATAGAATTTATCTCGTCATAATTGGCGGGTTGTCCGGCATAATCCACCGGAATCAGCGCCCTGGTTTTGGGCGTGATTAATTCTTCCATGTGAGCTGGGTCTACATTACAGCTATCGGCGTCGATATCGGCAAACAGCGGCTTGCCGCCCATATAAAGAATGCAGTTTGACGTTGCCGCAAAGGTAATAGGCGATGTTATTACTTCATCGCCATCGCTTATACCGGCCGCGAAAGCCGCCGCGTGGAGAGCCGCCGTACCCGAACTGAACGATACGGCATGTCCGGCTCCGGTTTTTCCGCCAATCTCTTTTTCATACTCTTCCACCATGGGTCCTGTGGTAAGCCAGTCGCCTTTGAGTACGTCCGTTACCGCCCGTATGTCGTTTTCATCCACAACGTGACGGCCATACGGCAGCATCTCCTCCCTTACGGGACGGCCGCCTTCAATTGCCAGCTTTTCCACCTCGTATAAACTAAGTATCAATATCCTTAGTAATGTTACCGAGTAGTTGGTTCATCTCGTCGACCGTAAGAAAATGTTCGTTGTTTGCCGAGTCATATTCAAAATCCTCCGGCACCGGCCTTGCATTTTTATCGTTAATCCTTTCGTACCAAAATTCGAACTCCGGTTGGATAATGTAATAGTTATCATATTCCAAAGTGTTTCGCGCCTCATCCCGCGGCACCAGAACTTCGTGGAGCTTTTCACCCGGGCGGATACCGATGGTTCTCTTACTGCAATCGGGCGCAATGGCGTTTGCCAGGTCCATGATATTCATGCTTGGAATTTTCGGTATGAACACCTCGCCGCCCAGCATCTTTTCTAGACATGTCAAAACAAAATCAACCGCCTGCTCAAGGGTTACCCAGAAACGGGTCATTTTTTTATCCGTTATAGTAAGAACGCCAGTTGGTTTTTGTTTTATAAAAAGCGGGACAACGCTTCCCCTGCTGCCGAGAACGTTGCCATACCTTACTACGCTGAAAACGGTTTTCATCGAATGACCGCGTCCCGAATATGAGTTTCCCGCTACAAATAGTTTTTCCGAGCAAAGCTTCGTGGCGCCGTATAAATTTACGGGGATGGTGGCCTTGTCTGTGCTTAACGCCATAACCTTTTTTACGGATTGGTCTATTGCGGCATTAATTATATTTTCCGCGCCGATGATATTTGTTTTTACCGCTTCGAAAGGATTGTATTCCGCCGCCGTTACCTGTTTAAGCGCCGCCGCGTGTATGACGTAATCGACTCCATGAAATGCGCGGTTTAGTCTTTCCCGATCCCTGATATCGCCTAAAAAATATCTGATACACGGGTATTTGTCAGTTGGAAACGCCTGCGCCATTTCAAACTGTTTAAATTCGTCACGGCTGAAAATAATCAGCTTTTTGACTTTGTATCTGTTCAGAATTATATCGGTAAACTTTTTTCCGAATGAGCCGGTCCCACCGGTTACAAGTACTATTTTACCGTCAAGCATTTCATTAATTCCTTAAAGTTACGGGTTTCGTTGAAGAGCATGTTTTATGGGTACTCCGGCAAATCAGCCAGGTTAATAAACATTTTTTCGTCAAGTTTTTTCTCTAGTCGCTGATGCCAGTGCGTAAATCCCGCATCGCAGATTAAGAGCCTGTCATAATGAAGATTTTCAATCGAGCCATAATCAAGAATTTTTCCTCCGACTATTGTTTTATCATTACCGTTACCTGAAACAACCGCGACAAGATCGAAATCATTTGAGGCTTTTATATTCAACACGCAGATTTCCGCCAACTCGTTATCGCCGACAACGACGAGTTTTAGCCAGTCGTTCGCGATACACAATTCCAGATGTTCCCGAACCAGCTTTTGCATCATGCGGTATGTACTCATGGCGCGGGAAAAGTAGTTCATCGACAGACGGCTTTTTTGAAAAAAACCTTCCGGCGTTAAAAAATAGAGCCAGCGTTTCGCGCTTACCTGGTTCGCCCTGACCCAGCCCTTTGAGATAACTTTTCGCATAAAACTATGCACCAGTCCGGCCGCAAGACCGGTGTGCATCGTAATTTTCTTTTGGGATATTTTTGGGTTATGCTCGATAATATCGAATATCCGCAACGCTACCGCGTCGTCGGCAAGATCCTTGTAGTGGGCGTGCGGCGACTGCTGGCCGTTACGCGGCTTCAAACCGTCAGGCGATTTCTTAACCGGTTTGCCCTTTTTCATTTCCGGCCGCGCCTCCGGCACTGCTGTTTGTCAAGGCCGTAAAAAAAGCGCATAAAAAAAAACGAAAACCTTAATAATTATCAGTAAGGTCTTACAAAATCTACATCCAGCTCCGTTTCAAGTGAGCGTTTGAACAGATCCAGGCTGACTATAAAATGACCGGTCGATTCGTTAATCTTTATAAAATTTCCGACGGCGCCGGATAGCGGACCGTCCGTTACTATCACCCTGTCGTTAAAACCGGGGTTTTTATAATCCGTTTCATAGACCGGGTTTTCCGCGCGGCAAAGTGCTTCAAGAGATTTAATCTCCTCATCCGATATTGGTGCGGGCTTTCCGCATTGTCGCACGATATCCGTAACTCCACTGGCCGAAAAAAACAGCCGCCAGTTTATCGTTTTGATATTGGCGTTTATGAATACGTAGCTTGATAGCAGCGGCTTCACACACTCGAGTTTCTTACCGTTTTTTCGTTTCCAAACTTTTCTCGTCGGTACGTAAGAATGCAAACAAAGCTTTTCATGGAAAACCGACGAAATTTTTTTTTCGTTTTGATGCCTAACCCGTACCGCATACCAGACATGATTTGACGCGGGCAAGTTACTCATACTGTGAGCATTCTGGATTGTATTTGTTTCCATGTCAATAAAAACATTGTTTTTTATACTGAAGATTGATTTATTATCGGATTTTCCATAGAAACACTGAATAGATATTTCTTACGACTGTTCCATGTAAATATTTGTTTTATAATTATATACAAATAATTGAGGCAGAAATCCCGGTAATTTTCAAGCTTAATTCCCAATTTATCCGATACTTGGATCAACTTGGCATTTTTTTACCGAAATTAAATCGGATTATCGTTTTCCGTGGATGTCATCAGGTACTACCCGTCAGCCTTGGGATGTTTAATCTATATGATTCCGCGAGGCCCATTATAAATGTAAGGAGAAACCATAAAGTCGGAAATTCAAAAAATGCTTCGGTAACGCCCGCAATCATCAGAGCAATAAATGAAGCGGCAATAGCAATGCTTATAGCGGAAAGCAATCTGTCATCATTCTTTTTAAAAAGCAGATAATATTTCCTGATGAAATATATCATGCCGAATAAGACCAGAAACAATTCTACGGGCCCGCCTTCAACCAGTTCCTGCAAGTACAGGTTGTGCGCGTTTCCCGCAAACGGAACTGTTCCGTTTTTTATCAGTACATCCATATAGGTTAGAAAAAATTCCTGGAACCCTACTCCGAACAGCTTGTGTTCCAAATATGTTTCCCACGCGGCTCCCCAAAATGACATCCTGAGACTTAAGTTGCTACTAACAATATTACTTGACAGTTTTGACAAAAACGCAGGAAAAAATATAATTTCCAAGATTAAAACAAATGAAATCGACACTAACGTAAACATCAATACGCTTCTTGACTTGAAAAGTGAAATCAACAATACAACCATAATTCCGCAAACCAAATAAGTCCTGCTTGCAGATATCAGCAGTCCCGTAAATAAAAAAGGCATGTAGGCAGCAAACGATTTTTTATAAAATAAACTCAGCGAGAGACAGAGTATGATTGCAATTGTCATATGGCCAGCATAGTACTGTGGGTTCTCGAGGTAGCCCCGCATCTGATCCACTTCAAACAACGTGTAATATATTATTGGAGCGCCAATGAACCTTTGCACGATGGCATACACAACAATAAGCGAATCGGTAAAAAATAAAATATGCAGGATTTTATTCAGGTTTCCACTGGTGATTCGGAAATTACTTATAAGCAGGTACGGCATCTTGTACCATATTTCCTTTACTCTATATACTTTCAGTATCAGGCCGTTTGCAATTAACGTGATTCCTTTCCATCCATAGATTGCCGCAAATATGGAGAAGTCATTTCTGATACTCCTGAAACGTTTTGCCATCCACCAATCAATCAGGAAAAGGAGAAATATAAAGGCAAGGACAATATGAGTAACAGAGACTGAAATACAGACGGCAAATGCATACAGGTAAAGCAGATATGGTATTACTCTACCGATTTTGTCATTTTCACCCACTCTATCCACAACTCATTCCCATCGGCTCTATACAATAGTTACTGGTGCTAGTTCATTCAAGTCAATAATATTTACTGCAATATGAAATCCGCTGATGGTAAAATTCCCGCCGTCACATGGTTTTGACTTTATATGGATGAGGAAAGTGCCGAAATGTAGTTGGTGGCGTGATTTGCCGATAAATCTTTATTAACAATATACCGGTTAAAAGTATGAGTAAACCGCATATAGAATTTTTCAAGCATGCGATAGATGACGAATGCCTGGAGGAATTCAACAAAACCGCAAAAAACCTGTTTATCACGACCGGCCCCAAAACGGAGGAATTCGAAAAAGCCTTTGCCGGATACCTGAATGTGCAAAATGCGGTAGGGACCATGAGTTGCACACACTCCTTGCAGCTTGCCTACCTTACTCTGGGCGTCGGAAAAAATGACGAAGTAATCATTCCCGCCTTTACATTTTTGGCGACGGCTACGTCGATAATCCATGCGGGCGCAAAACCAATCTTCGTAGACGTGGATCCCCGCACAGGAATACTGGACCCCGATGCGGCCGAGCGCGCCATCACATCCCGCACCAAAGCTATCTGTCCAGTGCATATCTACGGCGTTATGGCGCCGATGGAACGTTTTGCCGAAATCGCGCAAAAACATGAGATCAAGCTGATAGAGGATGCCGCTCACTGCATTGAGGGCAGAGGCCCCGGCTTCGGGCCCGGAACATTATCTGACGCGGCGGCGTTCAGCTTTTATGCCACTAAAAATATTACATGCGGTGAGGGCGGGGCGCTGGTTACCAGGCATGACGAAGTTGCGAATAAAGCGAAAGTGCTAAGAAACCACGGGATGGACAAAAACGCCGTCGACAGGTTCAACGTAAAACTGCCCGCATACGACGTGAGGTCTCTCGGTTTCAAATCGAACATGAACGACCTTCAGGCGTCGCTTCTTCTGCCGCAGTTGAGAAAAATCGAGGAGAGGCTGAAGCGGCGCGCGGAGATCGTAAAAAAGTACAACAAGGGTCTGGCAGGCGTAAAAGGTATAACATTGCCGGTTGTGCCGGATGGTTATAAAACGGCGCATCACTTGTATACCGTCAGGATATCGCCGGACGGAAAACGGGATGAATTTCTTGGCGGAATGAACCATGCAGGGGTTCACTGTTCGGTCAATTTCAGGCCTATATCTGACCTGTACTACTTCAGGGAAGAGCTTGGATTGAAACCGGAAACCTGCCCGAATGCCACAGCCTTCGGCAACAGTGTTCTAACGCTTCCGCTATATCCGTCGCTTCGAGACGACGAAGTAAATACTGTAATTGAATCCGTTAAAACTGTGGCAAAAAAACTTCTGGCTTAGCGCCGGTCCGTCACCTTGCAGGGTGGTGGGTCAATTAAGCCAGTAAAATAGTCTTTTGGTAAGCTCGTAGTAGACCATCTTTGCGCTGTACCGATCCGTCCACCATTCGTTCAACGTTACGGCAGTGTCAATGGAGGGGTAAATGTACATTTTCATATCAGTACCGTTAATCAGCTTTTCATAGACGGACGCGGCACGCGCTGTATGATACGGCGAGGTTACGAGGATAAACGAGCGAATACCGTTTTCCCTTAAAAGGCGCATGTTCACATTCGCCTCACCGCGAGTGCTGAACTCATCCAGTTTTTCCTCGGAAAATATCACTTTTTCCAAAGGCACGCCGCCTTCCGTAATCTGCCTTAAAGCCAATTCGGCTAATGATATTTTCCAATAGATGGGGCCTCCCCAGAAGACCAGGTACTTCCCGTACCCTTTCTTGTACAGGTTAATACCGCTCTCCATCCTTTCTCCCCTTCTGTCGCCGGCCAGCACGACAATGGCATCGCTGGGCTGGATTATGTCCTCACGCACCAGCGTTTTAGCCATGTTGTTCAATATATCGTCGTAAAGAAAAAATAGCGCACCGCCCCCAACGACAAAAAACGCGGCTAATGCAATCGCTATCCGCTTAAAAATGGGCTTCATTAAACAACCGCTGTTTTTTGCGCGGACACAGGCAGGCTCTTAGTAACTTCCGGTAAATGTAGTTTCGCGGCTTTGCCGCAAGGGTCAGTCGGCACAGCCGACTAGAAACCTTTTTCTTTTTTAATATTTTCGTATGCCTTGTTAATCTCTATAAATTTTTTTCCTGCAAAATCGATAAGTTCCTTGCCGAGGTGTGAAACTTTATCGGGATGATACTGGGCGGCCATTTGCCTGTACGCGGCTTTTACCTCGGAAGCCGATGCGGCTTTACTGACGCCCAGCACGGCATAATCGTCCAAACTCACTGCCGCGGGCGCACCTGCCCGTCGTTGCCGTCCGGCTCCCTGATACCTCGTCTTGATCCTCTCATGCTCCTCCTTGCTTATGCCCAGGTAAGACGCCAGGTAGTCAAGCTCTTTTGCTTCCGAAACCGTAACCTTGCCGTCGGCAATGGCGATCTGTTGGCATACGTCCAGTAAAAGCATCGCCTGCTCACGGCTGGCGTTGGATCTGAAACTTCTGGCTACCATTCCCATATCGGGGTTCACTAAACGTGTCTGCTCAATCAGGCCGTCTATAAAACGTAGGTCGAGTCCTGAAAATCCAATTTCCTGTGCAAAAAAATTATGTATAACCTGTCTCTCGCTTTGATCCAGCCGCCCATCCGCTAAAGCAATTTTTGTCAT
Organism: Nitrospinota bacterium; assembly: GCA_046754425.1. Lineage (GTDB taxonomy): Bacteria > Nitrospinota_A > UBA7883 > JACRGQ01 > JACRGQ01 > JBHHVT01. The sequence goes on from JBHHVT010000019.1 coordinate 7,638, forward strand.
TATCGTCGTCAGGTATGTGACGAACGCGGCCTCTTCCCTGCTCTGGGCCGATCCGCCGCCCATCGCCCTGCGAGCCTCCGACCCCATGAAACTCTGGAGCGCTCCGCCAACAACGGCGCCGAGTGGTCCGCCAAGCATGAAACCTAGTCCCGCGCCTAAAAACCAGCCCATAAAGTTATCTCCTTTTTACTATGCAACCGATTTTAATTGAATACGAGCCCCACCGCCAGCAGTAACTCGAAAATGATATTATCAAAGCATGAAACTATCCTACAGAATATTAACTATCGTTCTTCTCACCGCTCTTGTTTTCAGCGGCCTTGCGGGAACATATATCTATAAAACGCACCTTGCTCCCGTAACTTCCGTTTCGACAAAAATAACGGTGGAGATAAAAAACGGTATGACCGCAAAACAGATAGCGAAACTGCTTGAGCACAATAAAATCATCCGTTCGCAAAAAGCCTTCGCGTGGATAGCGCGTTATTCGGGTAAGGCGGAAAAACTGCGAGCCGGTGAGTATGAACTTGACAGTTCGCAAACCCCCGGGCAAATCCTCAGGAATCTGCTTGATGGCAAGGTAGTGCTGCACGAGGTAACGGTACCGGAAGGCCTTACAATCTCGCAAATAGCTTTGCTCTTTTCGCAAGCCGGCTTCGGCGAGCCGTCTCTGTTTATCCAGGCCGCGGAAAACAGCAAGCTCTTAGGCAGGTTTGGAATTAAAGGCAACAACGCGGAAGGTTACCTCATGCCGGAAACATACCGCTTTCCGAAAAGCGCCGCCGCCGCCGAAATAGTTACTAAAATGATATCCACCTTCATGGAAAAAGTCGAGCCGCTCAAGCTCCGTTACCAGCAGGATTCACCGCTTGAGTTTAACAAGATAATAACACTTGCCTCAATCATCGAAAAGGAGACCGGCAACAGGGATGAGTACCGGCTGATATCTTCGGTATTTCATAACAGGCTTAAAAAAGGGATGATGCTTCAGGCCGACCCGACAGTGATATACGGCCTGCCTGATTTTGACGGTAATATTCGCAAAAGTGATCTGCTATACGATTCACCCTACAACACATACCGTCACCGGGGCTTACCCCCCGGCCCGATATCTAACCCGGGTCTGCCTGCAATTGAGGCCGCATACAAGCCCGCAGAGACCGGCTACATCTATTTCGTCGCCACAAAACGAGAGGGCAGGCACTACTTCTCAAGCAGTCTGCGGGACCATAACAGGGCCGTCGCAAAGTACCAGTTAAATAAAAGGTAATTTTCCGGATAGTGTTGTAAAATCGCGTAAGCGTTGGGAAAGTCTCTTATGGCTAAACGAAAAACCGGCTCCGGTAGAAAAAGGGGAGTGTTTAGTTGCTTTTACTGCAACACGCATTGGAAAAAAACTTAAAAGACGTTTTAGGTCAAGAGCTTCGCGTGACGTGGACAACCAACCGGCGGGTTATGATTTCCTTCCGGCGTCAAAAAGGAACGCCGATCCTGAGGCTTCACGAATCTTTTGCGCTGGCCGACAGCGGCCTTACTCGCGACCTGTCGGCTTTTCTTTACAAAAACACGCGCAGGGTGCCGGAATCCGTTAAAAAATTCGTAAATAAGTTTCCGGAAAGAAAAAGAAGAAAATTGAATACAAACAGTCTTGCGCATCAAGGAAAATATTGTGATTTAAAAAAAATATACCGAAAAATCAACAAAGCCTGTTTTAACAATCAGCTAAAAGGAGTGGCTGTATGGGGCCGCAAAATTTTTTCGGAAAATAAACGGACGATAATTTTCGGCTCGTACTATCCATCGGAGAGGATTATTCGAATCCACCCGGTGCTCGATACGGAACTGGCGCCCATGTTTTACCTCGAGGCCGTGATGCACCACGAAATGGTTCATGAATTTCTGGACAAAGTAGAAAATTACGGGGAAGAAGGCGCGCTTTCACACTCCAGCCGCTTCAGGGAATTGGAGAGTAAATTCAAGTACCACGCACTCGCAAACGCGTGGGAAAAACGCCATTTCGAAAAACTAATGAGCTACAGGCCAAAGACTCAAATTAGATATACCTAAATCTTCCTTATGATGCGTCCTTTTTATCTTCACCAATTCCTGACAATACATATCCAATAAATGTACCTAGAAGTGTCCCTAAAACAGTAGCATCAAGCTTTCCAATTAAAGATAAAATTATAATCGCAGGGATAATTAAACCCAATACAGCGTATCCAGTCATTTGTGCACTTATTCCAACCATTTGCTCATTCACAAATCAGTCTCCTGTTAATAAATAAAAGCTGATGTAGAGCTTCACAAGTCATACGATTAATTATGAAGAAGATTTTTCGGCATAATCGAATACAGGCACTTCAATTGTTTTGACCGGCTCAAACCGCTTTTTTGAGAATCCTAGAAGTTCATCAGTAACTTCAGGGGAGTAGGTTTTTTCGCCGCATTTCATACAAATTTCTGCAGGAACATTTTCTATAACCAGATATTCGTCATCGCCTTCATAAACAAAGGAGGTTTTTTTCGCAATTGTTTCTCCGCCGCAAAAAATACATTTCATGGCTAATCATCTCCTGGTTTTAAAATCAATCCATTCCTCATTATTGGGTTCGTAAATCGTAATAATTACAACCTTTGGCGGCAATGAAGCCTGAATATGTAAATTCTTTCCTTCCTTGGTCTTTCCGTAAATAAGACAACTTGGCGAGTATTTATCATCTGGATAATCCTCTATAATTTCTCCCTTTAATATAGCATTTTCCACTTCAATACGTTCTATTGACCTTTTAATCATTCTTTTTACCGCATGGTCAGAATACCTGTATTCACCTTCCCATATTTTATCTTGAATATCTTTTATCAGCATCTTGTATGGCTAACGTTTTTCCCAACAATTTCTCGGTGACATTTGTTATCCAATACTTTGATGCAAGAGACCGCCTCCTGCATCCACAGCCTTCATGCTTTTCATCAATATTCCGGTTTTAACCAGCTTTCTTGATTCGCTAAGTCGAAAGTCCGGGAAGATTTTTCTCAGCCTGCCCAAAATGCCCGGATTGATCGTTTCTATCCGCAGTGTTTTGCTGTCCGGTTCGCTGACAGTTACCCCGTCGAGCTTCACGAGCTCGTCTCGCAGACGCTCAAGCGCAGGCTCATTCGCAGCGCTGTCAGTCAACTCGTAGATTGTTGCCGCCGTACTTGCCTGTATGGACCTGTATGGCGGAGAGAGAAGCACAGCAGTATAAACGACAATTCCCTTTTCTAGTTCCGGGTTCAGCCGGGAGATCAGTTCCGACGGGTCAATGCTCTCGTCCAGCTCGATATCGATAAATTCACACAGGCTTATCACGCCAACCGAAAGCGCCGCGCCGAACGAAAGCTTTTGGTGTGGATGCATGCCGTTCGTGTAGGCCACGGGAATCCGCGCGCGCCGTAATACGCGTGAGATAGCGGTTATCATCTCCAGATGCGACAGGTATCTCGACAGCCCTTCCTTTCGGAATCCGATACGGTAACGCCAGCCCTCCGGCCGCTTCCGCCCGTCCGTTTGAGCGGTCGTCTTTCCAGTGGCCGGTTTCGCGGCAGTTTCTTTTATCACCATGTTGCACGGATTGATGCCGCAACCTACGCACTTGTCAAAGCGGCAATCCTGCGTTAACACTTCTTTACCCGCGCGAGAAAGTTCGCGTAAAAAATATTTTTTACTGACGCCTATCTCCAAATGGTCCCACGGCAGAACTTCGTCGGCGGCGCGGCGCCTTGGCGCGAAATCATCAATGGAAATTCCTTCTTCCCGGAACGCCTCGAACCAAAGCTCCTGCTTAAAATGTTCCGACCACTCGTCAAGAACGCACCCCTTATTGAAAGCATTCAATATTACGTTTCCAAAACGTCTGTCGCCGCGCGCCATCAACGCTTCAAAGTACGACATTTCCACATGGTGTCCCTTCATATTCACGCCTTTTATCCGGTCGAACGCGGACTGTAAATAACGCTTTTTACGAAGGAGGCTGTCGACGGACTCCATCGGTTCCCATTGAAACGGCGTGTGCGGTTTCGGTACAAACTGCGAAACGCCGACGTTAATCCTGCTGAACCTGCCGCCGTTTATCTTTAGTCCCTTGATCCTTTGCACCATCCTGACTATGCCGTCGATGTCTTCGTCCGTTTCGGTCGGCAGGCCAATCATGAAATAGAGTTTTAGCCGCCTCCACCCTCCGATGAGCAGTTTGCGTGCGGTCTCCATGATTTCATCATCCGAGACCTTTTTGTTTATCACCCTGCGTAGTCTCTCCGTTCCCGCCTCGGCTGTAATCGTGAAACCTGTTTTACGCACCCTGCGCACCTGTTCGATAAGGTTGTCCGTAAGCGTCCCCGACCTGAGCGAGGGAAAGGACAGCGATATGCGATCCTTTACGGTTTGGCCCGCAATCTCACTGACCAGCCTATCTATATTGCTGTTGTCGCTGCTCGAAAGGGATGCAAGAGACACGTCGTCAAAACCGGTCGCTTTAAGCCCCTTATCTATAATCCCCAGCAATAGTTCCGGACTTCGCTCCCGAACCGGCCTGTAAGTGAAACCGGCCTGGCAGAACCTGCATGCCTGCGTACAGCCACGGTCGATCTCAACGGATAGCCTGTCAAAAACCGGTTGACCATACGGTATCACCATGTCGAACGGATAAGGGCTTTTTGCAAGATCGTCCAGGTAGAGTCGTTCGGGTTTTGGAACATCACCGTCGACAGGTAAGATTTTATCCCCGGCGGGCCCATGATACGTCACGTTAAAAAGCGACGGTACATACACTCCCTTTGAGTCCGCAAGTTTTCGTAAAATCGTTTTCCTTCCCAACCCCTGTTTTTTATAGTCGGCTATCTGAAATAACAGTTCAGGCAAGAGTTCTTCCGCATCGCCTAAAACGAACATGTCGAAAAAGACCGCAATCGGTTCCGGGTTATAGATTGCCGCCCCGCCGCCAATAACCAAAGGGTGCGTTTCCTTCCTCTCGTCCTGTTTTAGCGGCACCCTGCCCATGTCGAGCATCTTGAGAACAGTCGTGAACGAAAGCTCCGTTGTTATGGAAAAACCGACCACGTCGAAGCTGTGTAGGGGATCGTGCGACTCCAGGCTCCGCAAAGGTTCGTTATTGGCACAGAGGATTTCCGCCATATCGGTTTCCGGCATAAAAAACCGTTCCGCGCAAAGGCCCTGCCTGCTGTTTACTATGGAATAGAGAATCTTCATCCCCAGATGCGACATCCCTATCCGGTAAAGGTCTGGAAATGATAAGGCGATCCGGTAGTCCGCCCCGGACGATTCACACTCAGCCGAGTGCAGTTCGTTTCCAACATACTGCGACGGATTCCTTACAGAGTCCAGCCACCTTTCGTACGGATGCTCAGTCATGTTTAAACCGCCGGAGATGTATGGACAACAAAATTCCGACGGCGGCATAGTTCGCCAGTGTCGCGGAACCGCCGTAGCTTAGCAGGGGCAGCGGTATCCCCATTATGGGAGTGAGTCCGAGAGTCATCGCCACATTGTAAAAGAAATGCATGCCGAACATTGCGGTCACTCCGGCCGCCATCAGGGAGCCTACTCTGTCCTTTGCCTTTGTTATAACGTCTATCATCCTCAGCAAAATCAGCAGGTACAGTGTCAGTAAAACCAGTGTGCCGATAAAACCGGCCTCCTCGGCGAATACCGAAAATATGAAGTCCGTATGGTTTTCCGGCAGGAAATTAAGCTTGCTCTGCGTTCCGGCAAAAAAGCCCTTTCCCATAAGGCCGCCGCTGCCGATCGCTATTTTGGACTGGATGGTGTGGTAACCGGTTCCGAGCGGATCGGCGGAAGGGTCCCACATGGAGAGTATGCGATTTTTCTGATAACCCTTGAGGTTATGCCAGATGAGAGGAACAAGGACTACCGTGCCGATACCAACGCGTACAAGGGTCTTCTTTTTTATGCCGTTCACAAAGGCCATCACGACGAATACCGCCAGCAATATCATCGCGGTTCCCATATCCGGCTGTCGTGCTATAAGCAGAAAAGGTATCAGCATGATGACAGCCGGTAAAATAAGCTGTTTAAACCCCACTTCCGTAACATCCCTTCTGTCCTCAAAAAAACGCGCGAGCGTCACGACAAGAACTACTTTCATCATCTCCGACGGCTGGAAGTTCATGCCGCCGACAGACAGCCATCTTTGTGATCCTGAAATAACGCGCGCACTAAAAAGCACTTTTACAAGGAGTATGACGAAAACTATATACAAAAGGTAAGTAGGCTTCTCAATTATTCGATAATCCATGGCAGCTAAAACAACGAGGAGAACCAGCCCGTAGAGGTTCCATTCCAACTGACGTATATAAAGCGTCCGAATGAACTCCGAATCGCTGGTAAAATTGGCGCTGTAGATAAGAATAACGCTGAAAAACGAAATCGACATAACCATAAAGAAAAGCGGCCAGTCGAAAAGAGCGTACCATCTTACGCCAAGCTGTACATTACTGCTCATTCAAGAGCTTCCGCCGCCGAGGCCGCAAGTTCGACCTTTTTCTCCAGAGTGGCAAGGTACGTTTTCACAACCCGCCCCGCTATCGGAGCCGCCACCTTGCCGCCGCTTCCGCTATGCTCGACAATTACCGCCACGGCTATCTTCGGATCATCGTACGGAGCGAAGCCTACAAACCAGGCATGGTCTCTAAATTTTTCAGGGGTCTCTTCCTGTGTACGCTGATCATTATCTCTTAGGCTAACGACCTGGCTCGTTCCGGTTTTTCCGGCAACCAAAACGTCGCGCAATCGCGCGCGCCACCCGGTGCCGTGCTTTTCATTTACGACGGCATAAAGTCCTTCGCGGATAAGAGCCAAATTTTCCTGCGAAATGCCGACCGAATGTCCAGACGGCTGTTTCAACTCCATATCGCCGCCCTTTTCAACCCGCATTAAACGCGGATTAGCCATCCATCCGTCGTTTGCCACCGCGGCGATGACGCGCGCCATCTGCAGAGGCGTCGTCAGGTTAAAACCCTGCCCTATCGAAGCAGATAGCGTTTCCCCCTTTATCCAGACTTCCTTCCTGTTTTTCTCTTTCCAGGATGTGGTAGGGATAAGACCGCTTTTTTCATGTTCGATGTTGATGCCGGATAGACCGCCAAGCCCGAACCTTTTTGCAGTCTGGGCTAACCTGTCAATCCCGACTTTCAGACCGACTTGGTAAAAATAGACGTCACATGACTGTTTGAGTGCGTTGTTAAGATCCATCTCCCCATGGCCGCCCCTTTTCCAGCACCTGTACCTTTTACGGCCCATTTTGTAATAGCCGGGGCAGAAGAAAACAGTATCTTCGTCTATCACGCCCGCCTCCAGCGCCGCCGCCGCAACCACTATCTTGTAGGTGGAACCTGGCGCGTAAAGTCCCTGTATTGCGCGGTTGTTCAGCGGGCGATACGGATCGTTAATCAGCGTGTTCCAGTAGCTTCTGTCTACCCCTATTGCAAACTTGTTCGGGTCGAACGCCGGCGCGCTGACCATCGCCAGTATCTCTCCGGTATCGGGCTTTATCGCCACGACGGCTCCCCGCTTCCCTTCCATCGCTTTCTCAGCGGCAACCTGTGTTTGATATTCGACTGATAAAAAAAGATCCCGGCCGGCGGACGAAGACATGCTGCGAATCACCTCAAGTTCACGGCCCGCGGCATCCACTTCCACTATCTTTTTACCACGGGTTCCGTGCAAGGCGGACTCAAAGCTTTTTTCAACACCGTATTTGCCGATAATATCTCCCTGTCGGTAACCTTTGAATTCGTCCATTTGAAGCTGACCTTTTGTAATTTCCGCCATATAACCAACGAGGTGCGCGGCCAAAGAACCGTGATTGTAATTACGTATCGGTACTATCTCCAGAGAAACCCCCGGCAGTTCGTAACGGCGTTCTTCTATACCGGCCGCTTCGTCCCTGTTTATATCGTATGCCACGACGTATGGACTAAAAGAAGGTATTGCTAAAATCTGTTTTTTTGCCTCCACCCTGTCAAAGGTAATCAGCTTATCAAGCCTCTCCAGGAGCGCATCCAGATCCGGTATATCCTCCCGTCTTAAGGTTACGTTGAAAGAGGCGCGGGAGCTTACAAGTTCTACTCCATTGCGGTCGTATATCCTTCCACGATGGTCGGGAAGAATTATCTGCCTTAACCGGTTGCTTTCCGCCAGCGCCTTAAGATAACTTCCCTGCACAACCTGCAGGTACCATAACCTTATTACCAGCGTCAGGAAGGCCGCAAAAACAAAAAGCGTAACCCAAAATACGCGCGACCTCAGACTGCGGGAATAGTTTTCGTCGCCGCCGTAGATAAAATCCATAAATTATTAATCAGCCTAGATAGGTTTCAGATCGGCCAAAGGAGCAAAAGTTTTTAACTTTTCGTACACCTCTTTCCTGTATTTTGCAAGATCCTCCTCCGATTTTGCCTCGAAACGAAGCACAAGAACAGGCTGCGTGTTTGACGCACGTATAAGACCCCATCCGTTTTCGAACTCTATCCTTACACCGTCCAAATCTATAACATCATATATGCCACGGTAATATTCCACCAGTTCCGCCACTACGCCGAACTTCACATCGTCCGGGCAATCTATCCGTATTTCCGGCGTGGAGTACGTCTTTGGGACGTCTTCCAGAAAACGGCTAACCGGTATATCAGTTTGGTCGGCTATCTGAATAAACTTCGCGGTTGCGTATATCGCGTCGTCGTATCCGTAGTAGTCCTCGGCAAAAAAGATGTGCGCGCTCATCTCTCCCGCAAGCTCGGCGTTTTCATCCTGCAATCTCTGCTTGATTATCGAGTGGCCCGTGGCCGACATTATCGGTATGCCGCCGAAACGTTTTATGTATTCAGGCAGGTTAGTGGAGCATTTCACATCGAATATCACCTTGCCGCCCTTGATTCGGCTCAACATATCGCGTGCGAAAATCATTAACACCTCATCTCCATAGAGCAATTTGCCCTGATCGTCGACCACGCCTATGCGGTCCGCGTCGCCGTCGTAGCCGATACCGAGCGCCGCCTTGTTTTCCACTACTGCTTTTTTCAAATCGGCCATATTTTTTTCCACCGTGGGGTCGGGGTGATGGTTTGGAAAGGTCCCGTCCGGTTCGCTGTAAAGCTCTACAACCTCGCAACCAAGTTCCCTCAAAAGCCTCGGCGCGACCAGACCGCCGCAGCCGTTTCCGGAATCGACCACCACCTTCGGTTTACCGGAAATTGATACCTTGCCTTTTATCATCTCGAAGTACGGGTCGATTATGTTGCCGAATTCCACTGAGCCGCTTCCGCTTGCGTGATCGCCCGCCT
>JBHHVT010000020.1:0-16889 GCA_046754425.1 Nitrospinota bacterium
TGCTTATGCTTAAGTTCTTATTCCTCCCCTTTTCAAGGGGAGGTGGCGCAAAGCGCCGGAGGGGTTAATGGAAAACCTCCCCCTCCAAGTGTTTTCAACCAATACAAAAATCCCTATAGCCGCAGCGGGGGTCGGGGCAGTTAACCTCCGGAAGAGTGGCGGTGGACGGGCCGCCGTATAACCTGCGTCCTTTTTCTTCCCATGCGTAAATATCAAGCGCGCTCTTGAGAAGGCGGCGCTCGACCGTTGCCAGCTTTGAACGGTTAAGCTCCCATTTGCGGACGCGCGGTTTGTCGGACTTCAGATAAACGAGCGCGCACGTTACTGACTCGATACCGAGATACGCGGACATTGCGAGCGAATAAAGGTCAAGCTGGAATTTTTGCGATTCGTCCGTACCGGACGCGGCGCTGTATTTGTAGTCCACCACCCATGCCCGCTCATCTCCCTTCCTTAACAGCAGGTCGATCTTTCCGTTCAGCATGCATGTGACCGAACGTCCGCTGAACCGGGAGTTGAACTCGACCTCTCTGCCGATTAGCGACAGTGATCCTTCGCGAAGCCTGATGAACAGATCAACGTCGTACAAGGCCGTCAATCTTTTTACCGCCGCCTTTTTCTCAAGCTTTCCAGCTTGCGCAAGTTTTTCATTTACAGCGACATCCACCGATTTCTTATATGCTTTTTTATCGCATTTGAAGTCCACAGTTTCCAGAACGGAGTGTACGGCCGCGCCCAGCAATGCCGCACTCGTTCCGGCCGGAGCGCTCTTATACGATGAAGGAATGCCGTACTGGCTTTGAAAGAGATATTCGCGCGGACAACGAACAAAGGCGGCCATCCTCCCGACACTCATCGAAAGCATCCGGCCGCCTGCGCCCTTCCGTGAAGCGTACGGCATGGATGCGGTGTAAGGTTTCGCGGTTTCGGGCCGCCCCTCTTCTTTCAGCAGATCGTACGGCGAATTCTCAACCGGCGGAGTGGTAGCAGCTGATTTGGGCGTGCCGATTTTAGCGAAAAGCGATGGACGCTCCTCCGTCAGAAGGTGAAGATTTTCTGTCCTGCTGTCTTCCTTGCGGCTGCGCGGCCCGCTCAGTACCAGCCTGTCCCGCGCGCGCGTGCAGGCAACGTAAAAAAGACGCGCCTCGTCGTCGCTCTCCTTTTCTTCGATAAGCCTTCTGATCTCTTCAAAAACCGCCCCCTTGTGTGAAGACAACTTTTCTTTATCCACATACTTGACGGCAAGACCGCGCTTTGGGTGAAAAATCGCCGTCTCCGGTTTCGGCCCCCCCGCGCTGTTTATATCGGCAAGGATAACTACGGGAAACTCAAGCCCCTTGCTTTGATGAATCGTCATCAGTCTCACCAGCTCTTCGGTACCGACCGCAACCTGCGCCTGCGGCTCGTCCGCACCCGTCTCCGCAAGCGTGGCGGTGCGCCTTAAAAAGTTTTTAAGCGTCGCCTCACTGCCGTGTTCCATGCTCCTTGCCGTCTCTATCAGCTTCAGTACATTTGCCACCTTTTGTAGTCCGTCCGGCTGTGCGCCGAGTATGCCGGTGATTCTGCTTTTATCGAGAACCGTTTCGATAAGCTCCGATATGGTCATTTTGTCTTTTAACGTAATAAGCTTCCGCGTCCAGCCATTGAACTCGATGAACTTTTCGACATCCATCGCATCAGCGCCTTTAAGGGACGGCTTTTTACCGTTTAGATAAATAACCGGATCCATAAGTTTTCCTTTTGCACTGCGTCGAAGCCGCAATATCATTTCGTCCGAACAGCCCGCAAGCGGGGAACGGAGAGCAGATATCCACGACAGCGGGTCGGAACTGTTTTCTATATAAGAAAGTACCGAAAGGATATCGGCCACCTCCTGGCTCCGGTAAAAACCGGAACCCTTGTGAACCATGTAAGGCAGCCCGGCGGAAACGAGCGCGGACTCGTATATCGGCAGCGCGGTAAACTTCCTGAACAAAATCACTATGTCGCCGTAGTTGACGTTGCGCATAACATCGCCGTCTCTCACCATAAAATCCGCCGACGCAACCATCCCCTTTATCCTTGCCGCTATAAACGCGGCCTCCTTGAAGCGGGCGTCGTCCGCTGACAGCTCCCCGTTAATAAACGTAATGCTCTCAACAGCCGGGCCGCCGGATGCAGCTCGGTCGGCAGTGCATACGTCGTCTTCCGAAAAAATATTCGGCGAATAGCGCGAGAACCAGCCGTTGGAAAACTCCACCAGCTCCGGACACGAGCGGTAGTTGGTCCGCAAATGAAAACACCTGCCGGAGTTTTTTTCGATATCGTTCCGCGCTTCGTGGAAAACTTCCACGTTGCCGCCGCGAAAACCGTAGATTGCCTGCTTTGGATCCCCGACGATAAAGAGCCGACCTTCCCCGGGCGAGGCCAGAAAATAAATCAACTTTTTCTGTAGTCCGTTAACGTCCTGAAACTCGTCCACAAGGACTCTCCTGAACTTTTTTCTATAATGCTCCAGCGCTTCCGGGTTCCGCTCGAAAAGGAAAAGCGTTCGCTCCTGCAAGTCATCGAAGTCGAGCAGCGCCCTGGTCTTTACCCTGTTTTCGAAGTAGGCGTAAAATTCTTCAAGAAGATCGCGCAGTTGGACGGAACTTTCGTGCGCGAGAGAAGATACGACCGTCTTTGAATATCCTTCCAACGCACAGGCAAGACGTTCGGCCGCCATGCCCGCCGGTTCGGCGCGTTTAAACCTGAACCCGCGCGACTGTTTGGAAAGCGCATCCGCGAGTTTAAACCCGGCGGTCGCCCCGGCATCGTTTTTCGGTGCAAGCCGCGCAAGCTTTTCCTTAATCGCCTCCAGCCTCTCTCTTCTCTTATCCGTGTTGACCTCTTGCTCCAAAAGTACGATTGCGGCGCCAGCTTCCGTTTTGAACCTGACAAGCCGCCCATGGATTCCCTTTTCGAGAAGTTCGTATTCCCTTAAAAGTTCACACGGATTTGCGGAGGCGGCGCGCAGCAACGGCAAGATGGACGCGATTATCTTTTTAATCGATGATTCGTACGCGTAGTCGGACGAAAAGCCGTAACGGTACGCAAGCTCCATGAGCTGTGCGTCACCCCTTCGCAGTTTCATAAGTAAAAACCGCTCCAGCGCGCGTTCCATCATCTCCGCCGAACCGGCCGCGTCCATTATTTCAAACCCGGGATCAAGGCCCGCCTCAATCGGGTTTTCTTTGAGTACGCGCGCGCAAAATGAGTGGATCGTCGATATATAAGCCTGCGTCATTTTCCTGCGAGCGGAACGCAGATGGCGGATAAGACGCGCGCTCTCGCCATCACCCCCCTTTTTCTCCAGCTCTTTAACATCGCGCAGGAGTTCTTGCGATATGCGGCCGCGCATTTCGGCGGCGGCCTTGTCGGTAAATGTTATTGCAAGAACATTGTCCAGCGGCGGGTAAAAACCTTCCTCATCGACTTCCTTTAGCGTGCAGAGAAATTTATTTACCAAAAGGGAGGTCTTGCCGCTTCCGGCGGACGCGTGCACCACGGTATCGCCGGAAAACTCCAGAATATCGGCTGCCGGGTCACTCATAACTCTCAACCTTCCTCACCTCGCGGTAACGGCAGACGGATCCGAATTTGCAAAAAATGCAGTCTCTCGGCGTCACGCTGAAATCGCCCGATTCCATCCGATCCATAAGCGCGGAGATGCGGCCGCCGAACTCAGGGGATTTTGCGATTGCCGCCAGACCGCCGCCTTCCATGTTGTCGAACACGCTTACCGCCCGGCTTTTCGGCGAAAGTTTCGGTTCTTTTTTCAGCGCATAGTAAGCTCCGTAACCGCCGCTCGGTTTCGGCAGTGTGTTTTTATTGCCCAGTATGGACAGGGCGGCATAAAGGTAAATGGGAACCTGGAAACTTTCCACGCAAAACGTTTCCGGCATAAGCAGGCGGGAGTATTTACCGATGTTCGCCGTATGCTTGTAGTCGATGACCCTTAACAGATTTTTTCGAGGCAAATAGTCGATCCTGTCGATCACGCCTTTAAGGCTTATGCGCCCGCCCGCGAATGTAATTGTTAATGGATTTTTTTTACCGCCAAACTTCAACTCCGTTTCAACCGTCGAAAACGGCTCTTTTAAAAACGACTCCTCCTCGTACCTTACAAAAAGATCCAGCACGGCGGCGATCTGTTTTTTGGTCATCTCCCAAAGCCGCTCATCGCCGACATCGTTTTCCACCTCCCACTTCGCGAAAACCTTTTTTTCGCAGTCCCGCATCAATTTAAGCGCACTGTCATACTTCGGCAGGCTCGGCTTTAGCGCGTCGCTTTCCACCAATCCGTAGTAGGTTTCCACAATTTCATGCGCTACGCTTCCCTGCAATGTCCTTTCCGAATCGGCGCGAGGCAATTTTTCCGGTTCGCATTCGAGAACTTTTTCCATAAAATACCGAAAAGGACAGTTCGCGTATCTCTCAAGTGAAGTGGGCGAATAACTGTGCCTGACAATGGAAGCGAAGTAGCCGGCAAGAGGCCGGATTTTTTTTCCGTCTATTTTGCCCGTAAATCGGTTTGCTTTTTGCGCCCGCAGGTCCGCGTCGAACTCCGCGTAAAAATCCGCGCGGTCAAGCTCCACGCGGCTTCTTTCGCACGAAAGTAAAAAGGAAGGGCCGCTTCCTTTTCGCGCCGCCAACCAGTGGAAATATTCGCGTAGTTCTCCTGCGTCCATCAGCGGTTTTTGAAAAAGTTCACGCAGCAGCTTCGACTCTCTCGCGGTTCCGTCCAACTGTTTGGAATAATCCTTTTCAAGCGCGACGGCCTCCGTGATAATCTCCTTCACATCGGGGAACGAGGCGGCAATGTCGTCGAGGAAAACGGACCGTGCAAGATCCTCGCCGTTTAGCTCGTGAGAGCTGTAGCAAAGAGTCAGCTTTCGCCGTGCCGATCTCACCGCAAAGTAAAAAAGGAAGGACTCTTCATCCCAAGATTCTCCAATACGAGTAAAGAGCCGACGGCCCCTTTTTCGTTTCGGAATTTCCGCCAGTACGACCTCCTCATGGATTTTGTTGAACTCCTTTTTTTCAGCTTCCGACAGGATGCTTCCTCCCTCGGCGGCTTTGGGAAACTCCCCGTCGTGCAGACCGCATACGAAAAGGTACGGGAACTTGCGTCCGGCGAGGTCGTGAATGTTAAGGGCGTAAACGTGATCCCTGTCCGACCAGTCCGGCGAATGAACGTTGCCGAGAGAATTGACCAGAAGCCGCCTGAGGTCGCGCCAGTCGAACCGCGCCCGGCGAAGCGAGTGCAGGGAGAGAGCGCGTTCCATCTCGAAAAGCAGTGTCTCGAACCTGCCGCGACAGTAGGAATCCCTTACCGAAAAACCGCCGCGAAAAGTTATTTCCTTCGGTTTTAAAAGATTTATAACCGCCTCGAACGTACGCAGGCAGTCGAGCGCGCGGCCGCTTCGCGCAAGTTTTTCCATCGCCGCTATAAGGCCCGTCAGCCTTCTTATAACAACTGCCGTGCCGCGCTTTTTACGGATACGGATCAGTTTTTTCTTCCAGACCGATGACGGGCCGTTTATTATGCCGGCGTCCATTACCATTTTTTCAAACGAATGCGCGGAAAGCGACGGCGGAAGAAATGAGAAGTAGTCCGACGACGCAATCTTTACGACTTCGTCCCTGTCGAACTCCGTTTCAATGGCACGGAATATCGACATAAGCATCCTTATATACGGATTGGCCCTTACCGGTAGTCCGAGCCGGAGGTAAACCGGTATGCAGGCGCGCCTGAATACATCCTCTACTATGGCGCCGTAGTTTTCCAGACTGCGGAAAACGATGCCGAAATCGGACCATCTTCTCTCGCCCTTTTGTTCGAGCATTCTTTCGGCCACCTCCTCGATTTCGCGGTAACGGCTGGAACATTTAACAATTTCAATCGCGGAGTTAAGCGTCCCGTTGTAAGGCTCCGGGTCGTCGTCGAAGATTTTTGAAGAGAACAGTTCTATCGGATTTTCGCCGTCCGACCCGGTTTCATCGAACTCAAGCTCCACGCCGCCCGCCTCGTCTTCAAGGCTCTGGAATTTTTGCACGTCCCTTTCGACGAAACCGAATACCTTGCGCCTGTCGTCCGGAAGCGGGAAGCGGACCACCACCCTTTTCCAGGTTCCCAGCAGCCGGACAAGCTCGAACCTGAACGGAGTAAAGTGATATACGTCATGGAGATGTATCTCGCTAAAACGCGCCGCGGCAAGCGGCGGAGATTTTGCTTTTGAAAGTTTTTTTATAAGGAGAATCCGCCTGTCGGCAAAATCGAGTCTCTCCATTTTTTTCAGCGAGCGTTCGTATCCGTTAAAAACATTTTTTATCCATAGCTCCTTCCCGACGGCGAAACCGGAGATGGAGGAGAGTTCGCGGCTCGTTACAAGCCCCATCTTAATCTGGCGAATCAGATCGCCGATGCAGCGGACAAATCCATCGCTTCCCGCCAGTCCGGCCATCCGGGAGTCTTTACGGAAAGTCGGCTCCGCCGTTACCGCCTCGTGCAGCAACAGCCAGTTTTCGACCTCTCCGATGGCGGAGTCCGGCACGTACTGGTCCAGCAGTTTTTCTTCGAATAAAGCGATGCTCATCGTTGTGCCCGACAACACCACTTTCTTTTTACCCGGCGGCAGGGCCGCCGTAACGGCATGTTCGGCCATTTGCCGCGTCGGGTAAAGATGAAGCGTTCGCATACGCCCCACTTTACAGCTGGAGGCGACTGTGCCGCCAGTAAAAAACAGGCTCCGCGACTGTAGCTGTCAGCAATGACACACGACGGGGATCAGGGGGTTATAAGATTCTATAAACGGTTACGGAGAGAGGCTTATTGGTCAGATATTGATTTTGCCCATGTTGTAAAAGCTTATCAACTGGTTCATTACCTCCTTGGGTGACTTGTCCTTTTCTTGAACCTTGTTTAGAAATTTATTGTAGATGTCGTCCTTCAGTTCCAAACTAAGGCTCGTGTATCCTTTTTTAACCTTGGCATGGTGCACCTTCTTGCTTTCCTGTATTCGCGGCGGCTGATGCCGGGCAGGCGGTTTGCCGGTATGCTGCGGCGGCTGTGAATTCATGCCGGTGAGATGATGATGCATAAGATCGACTTTGTACATCGGAGAGACGGTTTTTTGGGCCGGTTTGCCGGGGCCGCTTCTGGGGGAGCCGCCTTTGCCGGGACCGCCCCTGCGTGGATTATTCCTTTGACCGTGGTTAGAATGACTTCTGCGATTCATGGATTCTGTCAACCTTATCAAACGGGTGAATTTATTGTCAACCGCGAACACTGTACGGCGCCGGATATACCTGTATGCGTTATGGCGGGCATTAATGTCGCCCGCATATTGCCGTCTTCGCTCCCTTGCCCTATATAATAATGCAAAACGATGAGATTTGCACACCCTTACTTTCTGCTCCTGCTCCTGCTCCTGCCGCTGTGGCTCGCCTGGTACCGCGGCAGGGACGGTCGGGCAAAGAGCTGGGTCCGGTTTTCGTCCGTCCGGCAGGCGCGCTCGATTGCGCCGCCACCGGCTGTACGGCTCAGGCATCTGCCGTTTAACCTGCGGATTTTCTGCATGGCGATACTGATAGTGGCTCTTGCGCGGCCACAGACCGGCGAAAGTTTTCAGGAGGTAAAAATGCGCGGTATAGACATCATACTGGCCCTCGACATATCGACCAGCATGGATATCAGCGACCTCGCGCCCACCAGGCTGGAAGCCGCAAAGTCCGCAATGGGAAAATTTATCGGAAACCGCCACAGCGACCGGATAGGGCTGGTGGTATTCGCGGGCACCAGCCTCACTCGCGTTCCGCTTACCCTCGATTACGACGTATTAAAATCGTTTATAAAACCGCTTAAAAGCGGAATCCTTGAAGACGGCACGGCGATAGGGATGGCTATCGCAAACGGCGTAAACCGTTTAGCCGGATCGAAAGCAAAATCCAAGATAATTATCCTGCTCACGGACGGCGTAAACAACCGCGGTCTCATCGACCCGGAAACGGCAACGGAACTGGCGGTGGCGAAAAATATAAAAGTTTACACGATAGGTGTTGGAAAGCCGGGAATCTTTTATCAGGATGTGGACGACCCGAGGTTCGGCAGGCGCAAAGTGGCGGTAAGAAGCGAGATTGACGAGGAACTGCTTAGGAAGATAGCTCGAAAAACCGGCGCTCAATATTATGCCGCCCGCAACGAGCGGGAGCTTGCAAACATATACGAAGAAATTGACGCGCTGGAAAAAAGCGACGTCAAAAGCCGCTTCTACTATGAGTATACGGAGTGGTTCTCTCCGTTTGCGTGGCTGGCTCTTGTCGTGCTGGTCACTGAATTTCTCCTTTCCAAAATCGTCCTCGGGAGGCTGCCGGAATGAGGTTTAACAACCCCGAACTGTTATGGCTGTTAATCCTGCCACTGTTGCTGCTTTTCATGTTTGCGTGGCTGAACCGCAGGGCAAAGGCGCGCCTCGAACGCTTCGCGCCGGAGCGGCTCATTACGAGACTTGCGAAAACCAGGAGCAACAGCAGACGCGGATGGAAACAGATCACTTTTACGGCGGCGGTCGTTCTCCTTTTGCTTGCGCTCGCCCGTCCCCAGCTGGGCGTGGAGCCGAGGGAGGTAAAAAGGACCGGCGTCGATATTATGATAGCGCTCGACGCCTCCTACAGCATGGCGGCGGAAGATATCGCGCCCAGCCGGCTGGCAAAAGCAAAACAGGAGATCGGCAAACTTGCGGACGCGTTCGAGGGAAACCGAATCGGCCTTCTGGTATTCGCGGGTGAAAGCAAAATAGAAAGTCCGCTTACGTTCGACATAACCACGTTCAAGCTGTTCCTGGGAGCGGTAGGACTAAACAGTGCCGGGCGGGGAGGGACCGATCTGTCCGGAGCAATTAGAAAAGGCGCCGCTTCGTTAAGCGGCGCCGCGGCAAAATCAAGGGCGCTGGTTATCATAACGGACGGCGAGGACAACGTCGGCGATCCGCTTGGCGAAGCGAAAAAGGCGGCCGCCAAGGGGATTAGAATTTACACCATAGGAATCGGAAGCGGCAGCTCCGTGCCAATCCCGATACGCGACGAAAACGGAAAACTGACGGGGTATAAAAAGGACAAAAACGGAAATATCGTAAAAAGCAGGCTGAACAGCGGGCCGTTACGCGACATAGCGCTTCATACGGACGCGCTTTATATTTCATCCTCCGCCGGGAATCTCGACCTCGCTCCGATAATAGAATCGATAAATAAACTGGAAAAAAGCGACATAAAGTCAACCCGCTTTACGTCATACGTGGAACGCTTCCAGTTTTTCCTGGCGGGAACGGCGCTTTTGCTTTTTATAGAGTTTTTGCTTTAACTATCTGTTTACGATTGCGCGGAAATCTTTGCCCGTCTTGAAAAATGGGACTTTCTTTGGGGGCACGTAAACTTTTTCGCCGGTTTTTGGATTGCGTCCCTCTTTTGCCGCGCGTTCCCTTACGCGGAAGCTTCCGAATCCCCTTATCTCCACCTTGTCGCCTTTCGCAAGCGCTTCTATTATGGAGTTGGTAAACATATTAATGATGCCTTCCGCATGCTGTTTATTGACATTGATTTTTTCGGCAAGCTTTTCGGCGAGATCGGATTTCGTCATTTATTCTCCCCTATATCTTCCTAGAAGCCGGTAATTCTCATCGACGAATACGAGATTAACAAAAATATTATAAAGCGTCAACTCCTTAATTTTGGAGAATTTAGACCGGTTAATTATAGTTTTCCTCGTTTGAATCCTCAAAATGCTGTTCGACGTAATCGTCTATCATTTCATTAACCATGTCCTGAAAAAGGTCTATCTCCCCCAGCTCTTCCATCTGGTCGAGGTGATAGTGCAAAAAACTTTGCAACATATTTTCGCGCTCCTCCGCGGAAAACTCGCTTTCGAGGAGAAGGCGGTTGATTTCGGAAAAAATCCTGTCTCTTCGTCTTTGATCCATTTACCCGCCCCCTTCAATCAATTTTAATACCGCCGGTCACACATCGGCGACTATCTCTTTACGCAGGTATTATTTTAACGAAATTTGACGTAAATTTCTCCGAATCTTTAGTGCAGCTTTCAAACGCCCGTTCCAGATTGTGTTCGTACCGCTCACTTTGCAATACGCCCGCAAAGCAGTTGTAAAAGTCTTTCATCTCCGCAACGAGGAATTCCCTGTCCTTATTATCAAGTTTTCCTTTTTTTACACGCGCGCCGAGGCGCGAATCGTCGACATTTCCCCGTATAAAAGCATTACCGGCCGTCATTCCCGAGCAAACGTAATATCCGACGGGATGATCGTTGTCGTAAAGATTAAACACTACCCCCACCGACCCCTGGGCATACTCCATGAAATAATCCTTTACCCGCCGTCCGAATGTGATGACGGGCGGAGTTCTCCGTTCCAGCTCGCGCTTGAAGCCTCCTATGTAGTCGTCCCATCCCTGCTGATGTATTTTTGCGCGCCGCTTCTGATATAAGTAAAGCATCTCCTCCAGCCGCTCGTTATCGTTCATGCATTCTATCCGTTTATAGTCAATCTCTCTCCAAACTTCCGGTATTCCCGCTCCCGCTCGGAGGACGCAGCGATTTCCGCCCTGACCCGCCACGCGAAACCTGCCGGACGGGGCATATGACGCGAACAGGTCGTCAACCGATCCGGCTATGTTCAGCTCTATCGGGTTTGCCGATGTGCCGATAGCCACCTGAGCGTCGCCCGGACACCATACGTCGTTTGAAAACCGGGTCGGGTAAGTGTTGATATGCAGTCTGTCGACAAAGGCGCATGAATGGTTGCCCATCATGCCGTGAATCGTAATTCGGGCTCCGGGTTCGATACCGGTACCTATAAGGTTTTGACCGCATACGTCTTTCAATATGAAATGCTCCACGCCCTGCGCCCTGGCTATTTTCATCATGGCGTTAAGACGCTGCCCGCTCAGATCCAGAACCCCGCAGTCTATTTCTATCTCTTTTTGCCCGCTTACCGCGTCTGCCACATCATCCATCGGAGTGAGGTAGTTCAAAACGGTTACACTCGCTTCGCTCATCCCGTTTACAACCTCTGCTTTCCGAAAAGATCGTAAAGAAGCGGGTCCGGGCCGTGATACCTGAACTTTCGCGAACCGACCACGTCCTCATGCGTCGTAAAACCGAGCCCCGCCGCAAGGCCTTCCATCCCTCTTTGCCAGGACTCTATCATCCCCACAATCATATCCGCTCCCTCTTCCGGGTCTATCCTGTCGCCATACCGTCTGGAGGTTATGCCCCACGCGCACTGACCGGTATGGCATCGCCTGCACATCGTACAGCCCAGCGGTATAAGATGACGCATGCCGGTTCCGATAAAATCGAACCCCACCATAAGACCCAGCATCGCCGCCTTAGGCGATGTGAAGTTGCCTTCGCCGATAAGCGAAATTTTTTCGCGCAATCCCTCGCGCACCAGGGCGTCGTGGGCCACCTTGCCGAAGTAGAGGATGTCGAGGCCCTTGTTTTCCAGATCGGTCGCTCCCGCCGCTCCCGTTGTCCCGCCGCCGCCGCGAATGGTTATGTAGTCGAACCCCGCCTGCGCGAGCGCCAGTACGATGTGCTCCACGTTCCAGGCGGTGCCGTAGATATCGGCGCCGACAAGCTTGTCGTCACCCAGCACCGCCCTAAGGGACTCCACCCTCATCCTCAGCTCTTCAATTGAATATTGGAGATGCTGCGGATTCGGGGAGCTTACATCCTTGAACGGCTCGATGCAGCGTAAAACGGCTATCTCGTAGTCGTTTTTCGCGCCGGGAAGCCGGCCGCCTTTCCCCTTTTTGGCATCCTGACCGTATTTCATGCTTATGCCCATAAACTGCGTAAGGTCTACCCACGGACCGAATCCGCCGGTACCGAACTGAACAATGCACTGCTTGAAGGCTGGCGCGAAATCCGGGTGCATGTACCCCTCGCCGCTGAAGAATGGACGGCCAAGCCTCATTGACGCAATAACACGAGCCAGCACCGCCTCGTGCGAATTGGAGCCGTAACTCATATGCGCGTCGAACACCGGCGTTTTTACACGAACGCGCCGCTTCGGGTGTTTGCCGAGGTAACAATTGGTAAGCTTTCCGGCGAACTCGTTTATATTGTCCCGCTGCGGATTCAGTATTATCGAAGCGTCTATAACGAAGTTCTCCCACTCCAGCGGCCTCTGATAGTTGTGCATGGAGCCGGTCATGCTTTTCCTCTCCGACCGCCGGACATTCGTGAGAATTACATTCGAATCTATCATCCCGGTCCCGAGTACCTTCCAGTTCGGATTATCGTCAACCGTTATGGCATTCGTCGGGCACATCGCCACGCAGTATTTGCAGTTGCAGCAGTCGATGTCCATTATGTTGAGCTTTTTCACCAGGTAATTCGCTTCACCGGCGACACGTCTGCCTTTTTCATCCGCAAAGTATTCGACCATCTCGAACACGCCGGTTTTTCTCGTTTTATCCGTCAGGTTATGCGTGCAACTTTCGACGCACGTACCGCACCAGACGCATTTATCCGGCGCGACGGTTACGCGGTACTGGCCGCCCACCTTGCCTATGCCGATGGAGAGCGGTCTGTCGTAAACTATCTCATTCTTGTAATGTTTCACCGAAAGCGCCATGCACTTCTCCATTGTCTTTTAGTTCGAATACGGTTATTTTTCCCGGCTCGCAATTTATCGCACTAAACGTCTTTCCCATCAGGTAGGCGGTCTGATAAATGCACTTTTCTTCAGACGACCAGATAACGCTCTTGCCGTCGTTACTCCTGCCCATCCATAGCTGCCGCAGTCCGTCGCGGTCGCGTCCACTGATGACGCGTGCCAGGCCGTTTTTCCTGATTATCGACACGAAAGAGGACGGACCGGACATCTTGTACCTGGAAAGCGTCGGGTTTTCCTTTACCACCTGCATGTATGCCCTGCGCGCCTCTTCGGACAGCTGGTTCTCTTCCTGCGGGAACATCTGGCACATCGCCCACTCTATATGCTGGTAGTCGAAGTTTCTTCTAACGAGCAAGTCGTCCAGCTCCAGAAGCATCGCCTCGGAATCCGTGCCGATCATCGGTGTTATTCCGGCGGCCTCTATGCCCTGCGCGTTCGACGGCGCGCTGGAGAGGTCGCCGTTATGTATCATGTGCGAGTTTAAAAAGCTGATCGGGTGTATGCCCCACCAGACGCCGGAATCCACAATGGAGGTGGGCCAGCGCATGTGCACCATTACGGCGGATATCCTTTGGCGGGCGTACTGTTCGAGATTGTACGCGTCCATGGTTGTCTGCAGACCGCCCGCGGTAATGAAAACGCCGACGTTCTTGCCGGAGCTGAAAATTCTCGCCTTGCCGATATTAAGCGTATTAAATTTTTCCACGAGCCTTCGCACATAAATGTCCGGGTTGTCGGTATGCTCGCGGCGAAGCATCTCGTCGGGCGTCGGCGGCTCCACGAAGTAGCGGCGAAGCTCCGGTAGAGTGTATTTGCGGTACATTTTCGGCTTTATCAGCGACTCCATCTCACCTATATGCCGAAGACCGATTTTGTGTTCCGTAATATGGTGCTCCAGATCGGCCGCTACATGGCGGTTGCGGTACATTATATGGAGCGCGTACATATTCGCATACTCCGGATAGATGCCTTTTATCAATACGCCGGCGCCAAATGTGCCCCGCGACTGCAACTCCTTTGCGGCCATAATGGAAGCGATGAGATCCACTTCCCCGACTGCCGCGTAAAGGCCGCAGCTGCCGAACGAAACTCCTTTACTGCCGAAATCTTCGGGTGTAATCTCTTTTCGGTTCATCTTTTTATTTCCGCCGGCGTTACAACGTGGCGCGGGCAGTCTCCCCAACATCTCGCGCATCCGTCACAGTGGTCGTTGATTTTATAAAAAACATCTTCGGGCGCCCACGGTTTCATCAACTTTTCCACCCCGTCGTTATCGCACGCGTGGAAACACCAGTCGCACGTCGTTTCCTTACCGCCGACGCACGTGCCGCAGTAAAAACAGCGAGCCGCTTCAACTACGGCCTCACCAACGCTTACGGCCGGCAGGACGGGGTCGAAAGAGGCCGCGCGCGTGTCCGACGGTGCCGGCGGCGTGCGCAACCGCATCTTTTTCTTGTAATAGCGCAATATGTTCATCTGTTCATAC
The DNA here is from genome assembly GCA_046754425.1 of Nitrospinota bacterium. GTDB lineage: Bacteria > Nitrospinota_A > UBA7883 > JACRGQ01 > JACRGQ01 > JBHHVT01. The sequence goes on from JBHHVT010000020.1 coordinate 14,200, forward strand.
GGGACCTCCGGCTGTGGTTTCGGGAAAAGCGCCTTCCCGCCCGAAAGGTGTCCGTGTATATCCGCCGCGGCGCGTTTGCCGTCGGCTATCGCGTGTATAACAGTTCCCGGCGAATCGGGCAGAACGTCGCCCGCGTGAGAGAGCTTTTTAACTTTTCCGGGTTTTTCCCAACCTGACGGCTGTTGGCCTATAGCGACGAAAAGTTTGTCGGCCGCGTACTTTTCCGTTTCGCCCTTTATCGGTTCCGGCCGCCGTCTGCCGGACTCATCCGGCTCGCCCAGCCTGTTTTTTTGAAAGGTAACTTCCTTGCCGTTAAAGGCGACCGGCGACAGCAGAAATCGGAACTCCACACCTTCTTCTTTGGCCTCGGTAAACTCGATATTGTGGGCGGGCATTTCCTCTTGCGTCCTTCTGTACGCTACCGTGACCGTCTTTGCACCGAGCCTCACCGCGCTTCTGCATGTATCCAGAGCCGTATTGCCGCCGCCGATGACAACGACCGACTTGCCTTTTAGCGACGGTTTATTGCCGTTTTGGGTAGTGCGTAAAAACTCGATTCCATACTCGCCCGCCTTTTTACCGCCTTTCATCTCAAGGTCTATCGGCCTGTCGGCCCCCGCGGCCAGAAGGACCGCCTGGTATTTCTTTCCGCTTACCATCGACTTCAATTTTTTATTATCAATACGATGATTGGAATTCAGTTTTACGCCCAGGGAGAGGATGAAGTTTATCTCCCTGTCCAGAACGGAACGCTCCAGCCGGTATTCCGGTATTCCGTAACGCATCATCCCGCCGGGCTTGTCCTGCGCATCGAAGATTTCAACACTGTAACCCTCTCGCACGAGGAAATAGGCCGCCGTCAGGCCCGCCGGGCCCGCGCCGATAATCGCTACGCTTTTACCGTTTTTTCGCTTCATCGATGGACGCCACTTCGGATCAAACCCTTCGTCGGCCAGCACCATCTCCAGATGCTGTATGGCAATAGGCTTGTCGAGCGCCCCCCTGTTGCACGGGTTTTCGCAAAAATTGTAACAGACCCTGCCCAGCACGCCCCGCAACGGATGGGATTCCATCATAATGCGCCAAGCCACGTCCGCCTTTCCACGGCTGAGCGCGTACATGGCGCCGGCTATGTTCGTACCGGCGGGACATCCGTCCGCGCCGCCGCAGGGAGCGGTCTTATTCTCCCACTTGGGAAGGATAAACGTACTTTTTGCTCTGACCATAATTTTCCCTTTTTTTCCTCCGATAATCCGCCCTGTATAGATGGAGCGAGCGTTTACACTACCAGATTTTTTAGTCGAAATAAACGGTTTCGGTGCTAATATGTTGTTTTATCAGGAGTTTTTACTACATGCCAATCGGCATAGTTACCTCTGTCATTTTCACCGGTCATATAAAACATGGTAGAATTCAACATTGCCGAATAGGATGCAGATGCGTACATATAATTTGTGACGGTTCTGTCCGAGCGGGGGTAAACTTGGAAAACGGCAGATCGGCAATATGTTAACCTGTTGATTATGAACTCATTAAACGTATTACTTTCATTCCCTTACGGCATTGCGGTAATTGACCGACGGCTTAAGGCGCTGTTTGTCAATCCGGCCTTTTACGAGGTATTCAAAATATCGCCGGGCCGCGGCAGGGAGGGGGCAAAACTGCTTTTTTCCGATAATCCTGAAATCATCACGCAGTTGGAGCTTTTTTTTAGTGACGGAAAAGGGGTTTTGGACCACGACTACAAAATCAAAACCGGCGAAGGGGGTGGCGGCACCGTTGAACTCGCCATTAACCATATCGATTTCGGAGAAAACGATACCGGGGCGTGCGTGACGGTACGGTCCAATGTAGGCAGGCGGGAGCTCCATACCGAGCAGGAAAAAAGCGAGAAAATATCGATGCTTGCCATGATGTCCGCCGGACTGGCGCATGAGATTAAAAATCCGCTTGGGGGCATAAAGGGCGCCGCGCAGCTTATATCGAGAGAATACGGCGACAAGGATAATTATTGCCAGATGATTGTGACGGAGACCGAGAGAATAAATGCCCTGGTGAACGAACTGCTGTCGTTCGGTAAAAAAAAGGAACAGACGCCCGTCAGGCTGAATATCCACCAGGTTTTGGACGAAACGGCGCTTATACAAAAAACCATGCTCGATGAAAGAAATATAACGCTGATACGGGATTACGACCCAAGCCTGCCGACGCTGAAAGGACTGCCGGACAGGCTGAAACAGCTTTTCATCAACCTTATTAAAAACGGGGTGGAGACGATGGAGAGCGGCGGCGAACTGCGGCTGCGAACCCGCACCGTGCTCGATCCGACGCCTACGCCCTTTAAAGGCAAAAAGAGAATAATGATGGCCGTTGATATCATTGACAGCGGAAACGGGATTGACCCCGGAGTGGAAAAACAGCTTTTCACTCCATTTATCACCGGTAAGCGGGAAGGTACCGGCCTCGGCCTCGTCCTTTCCCTGAAAATTGCAGGGGACCACGGCGGTACGCTGACATTGCAGAATAATAAAAATGCGCCCGGAGCTACGGCGCGGGTAATCCTTCCCTTGGAAAAATAGTAACTGGTTTATCCTGGTACGGTTAACAGGATTTAGAAGGTCTTAATGCGCCTTCAACTATCCCGGATTATTCATGAAATGTCCCCTCCTTTTCAAGGAGGGGAATTGAAG